>NZ_JBFUCL010000133.1:0-9215 GCF_056405255.1 Agromyces sp. P1_H4
GTTCGCCATCGACGACGACCCGCGCCTGGCGGCGTCGGCAGCGGCGATCGGCGAGCTCGCGCTCACGCTGCGGTGAGCCGCGTGTCGCGTCATCGGCTGGACGGCAGCCGCTGAGGTCAGCGGGTGAGCACCACGGGCTCGCGCGTCGCCCATTCGCGCACGAGGTCCTCGCGCACGGTCACGCCCGTGCCCGCGGCATCCGGAACCCGAAGCTGCCCGCGATGCTCGCCGGCGGGGTCGCCGAGCACGAACGGCTCGGTGAGGTCCTCGGCGAAGTAGCGGCCCGATGCCGAGGTGTCGCCCGGCAGCGTGAAGCCCGGCAGGGCCGCGAGCGCGACGTTCGCCGCGCGACCGATCCCCGTCTCGAGCATGCCGCCGCACCACACCGGCACGTCGAGCGCGCGGCACGCGTCGTGCACGCGCAGTGCCTCGAGGTAGCCGCCCATGCGACCCGGCTTGATGTTCACCACGCTGGTCGCCTCGCGATCGATGGCGTCGACCGCGGTCGTCACGTCGAGGATCGACTCGTCGAGGCACACCGGGGTCTCGCACGCCTCGGCGAGGCGCACGTGCGTGGCGAGGTCCTCCTCGGCGAACGGCTGCTCGATGAGCAGCAGGCCGAACGCGTCGAGCTCGGCGAGCAGCGGGATGTCGTCGGCGGTGTAGGCGGTGTTCGCGTCGACCTGCAGCAGCCCGGCCGGCCCGAGCAGCTCGCGCACGGCTCCCACGGGCACGAGGTCCCAGCCGGGCTTGATCTTGAGCTTGATGCGGCGGTAGCCCTCCTCGACGTAGCCGGTGACCTCGTCGAGCAGCTCCTCGAGGGTCGGCGCGATGCCGACCGACACGCCGCAGTCGACCCAGTCGCGGGTCGCACCGAACAGCTCGCCCATCGAGCGGCCCTGCGCGCGCAGCTCCGCGTCGAGCACGGCCGCCTCGAGCGCCCCCTTCGCCATCCGGTGCCCCGCGACGAACGCGAGCGTCGGGCCGACGGATGCCGCCAGCGGCACGGATGCCCCGCGCCGACCCGGCCCGTCGAGGCCGGCCGCGCCTGCGGCATCCGTCGGCTCGCCCTGCCCGGTCTGCGCTGCCGCTGCGTGGACGTGCGTTCGGGCCCCGGGGTGGAGCAGCGCCGGTGCGAGGTAGCGCTCGATGACGGATGCCGCCCCGTCGACGTACTCGCCCGAGTAGAACGGGTCGCGGCCGGCGACGCACTCGCCCCAGCCCTCGCCGGCGTCGGTGGCGACGTGCACGAGGAGCACCTCGCGCACGGTCTCGCGGCCGAACGAGGTCTCGAACGGGCGCACGAGCGGCACCTCGAGGCGATGCAGCTCGATGCGCTCGATGGTGGGGATGTCGCTCGTCGTGTCGCTCATGATGCCTCCCGGTCGGGGTCGTCGCGCGTGAAGACATAGTCGCCGTTCGCGTCGAGGTCGACGCGCAGGCCCGGGTCGGCCGCGAGCACCGCGAAGGCCTCGCGGGATGCATCTCGGAGCCGGGCCGCACCGGCGGGGTCGGCGGCGCGAACCGCCTCGAAGTCGGCCACGAGCGGCAGGCCGCCCTCGGCAGCCCACTTGGGAACTGCGCCGCCGACGAGCGCCCGCACGGTGCGCGGCGCGTCCAGGCGCCACCGCACCTCGAACCGGTCGCTGCGATCGCGGCCTGTGATCGCGTCGTCGAGCACGCCGTAGAAGTCGGGCCGGAACGCGACGACCTCGGCGCCGAGGCGCACGAGATTGAGGCGGGCGTTGCGGCGGATGAGCGGGTCGTACGTCCAGCGCATCTCGGTGACCCCGTGCGCCAGGCACACCGCCCGCTGGCGGAGCTTGAGGGCGACGCCGATGCCGCGTCCGCGCGCCGCCGGGTCGACGGCGTTCATGTGCGAGTGCAGGTGCAGGCGGCCCGCCCAGCCGAGGAACCCGAGTGTCGCGCCGAGCGGTGCGCCCGCGGCATCCGCACCGTCCTGGCCGAGCTCGACCGCGACGAGCACGGTGTTGCCCGCGTGATCGATGGCCTGGATGATCGAGCGGTCGGGTCCGCGACCCTCTCCCCAGGTCGCCTCGAGGCGGGCGAGCACGCCGTCGAGCTCGTCGGGACGCGCCGGACGGGTGCGGATGCCGCTGCGGGCGTCCGCGGCATCCGCCATCGCGTCGGCCTCAGCCGCCGCAGCCTCGGTGACGGTCACGCCAGCCGATCCTCCATGCCCCACGTCTGGCCGTAGCCGCCGTCGGACTCGGGGCGGGCCATGAGGTCGAGGAACGGCGCCGCGTCGAACGCCTCGGGGCCGAGCACGCCGGTGCCCGTCCAGGCGCCGGTGGCGAGGAGCTCGAGCGCGATGACCGGGTTCAGGGCCGTCTGCCAGACCACGCACTGCGCCTCGTACTCGGCCATCGTCCACTCGTTGTCGGACACGTGGTACAGGTACACCTCGCGCGGCTCGCCGTCGGTGCCGATACCGGTGACCCAGAGGCCCGCGCACGTCTTGCCCGTCATCCGCGGGCCGATGGTGGCCGGGTCGGGCAGTGACGCGGCGACCACATCGCGCGGCGCGACCTCGACCGGGCCGTTCGCCGAGCGCACGCGCACGGGCGTCGTCGAGTCGAGGCCGAGCAGGTGCAGGGTCTTCAGCACGGTGATGAACTCGTCGCCGAGGCCGTACTTGAACGTGACCCGCTTCGCGTCGACCCAGCGGGGCATGAGGAGCACTTCCTCGTGCTCGACGTTCACGCACTCGACCGGGCCGATGCCCTCGGGGAACTCGAAGACCTCGGGCTCGCTGAACGGCGGCGTCGTGAACCAGCCCCCGTCCTCCTCCCAGACCACGGGCGGATTCAGGCACTCCTCGATCGTCGTCCAGATCGAGAACGACGGGGCGAAGATCTCGTTGCCCTCCTCATCGGTGACGACGAGGTTCGCGCCGTCGCGCACGCCGAGCTCGTCGATGTCGGAGAACAGGTGATCGGCGGCGTACCGGGCGAACACGTCGGACAGGCCAGGCTCCACGCCCATGCCGACGAGCGCGAGCCGGCCGGCGGCCTGCCAGTCGGGGGCCTGCGCGAACTGGTCGTCGCCGAGTTTCACCCCGGTCTGGGCGTAGGGGTCGGTCGGATGCGGCTCGGACAGGCTCATCGCCATGTCGAGGTAGTCGGCCCCGGCGGCCAGCGCGCCGGCGAAGATCGACGGTACGAACTTCGGCTCGACCGCGTTCATCACGTGCGTGGCGCGCATCTCGCGGGCGACGGATGCCACGACATCGGGGTCGCTCGCGTCGATCCTGGTCGTGGCGAACCGGGCGGCCACCTCGTCGCCGTGCCGCCCGCGGATCCACTCCACGGTGCGCTCCGCCCGCGATTCGTCGTAGTCGCTCACGACGAGGAGCTCGAAGAAGTGGCGACGAGCCGCGATCTTCGCGATGGCATCTCCGACGCCTCCGGCGCCGACGAGGAGGATCCGCATCCCCCGACGCTATCGCGGGCGGGATGCCCAGTCGATGCCGCACCGTCCCGGGATCACACGGATTCCGAACGGGTCGTCCTGGGCCGCACCGCCCGCCCGCGGCATCCGCTCGCCCGGCCACTCACCCACTGGCCGGCTCACCCAGACACCCGCTCACCATCCGCCCATCCGCCTCGCCCTCACCGGCCCAGCACCGAAATGTAGGAACTTTCGAGCGACGAGCGGCGAGTCCCCCGTCGATACCCACACCCCTCCGGTGTGTCTTCCTACATGTCGCGCCGGTGCGGTGGGCAGGGTTCCGACCTGGCCCTGAAAGTGTGGACCCGAGCGCTGGTGATCCGTCAGCGGGTGATCGGCGGCAGGCCGCGGTGGCGGCGCACGATCTCGGCGTCCGCGACGGTCCGAGTCACCGCTGCGAGCGTGAGGGGCCAGTCCTCGGTGACGTGCCGAGCGCTCGGCCTGATCACCGGAACACCGAACGCCAGGCCCACGAGGGTGCGGTCTCGGTCCGTGAAGAACTCGCCGGCGCCCGAGTGGTATCCACGACCATCCACCTCGAAGAGCACGCTTCCGTTGATGACCCCGTCGTACCGCCCGAATCCGGCCAGGTCGACTTGAGGTTCGACCCGGAAACCGGCGTTGGAGACCCGCCTCACGAACAGGCTCTCGACGCCGGATTCGGGCCGGCCCGTGAGTTCGTCGACGAGGGCGGTGGCGCGATCAGGCAACGACGACACGATCTCGTCGACCTGCCGCCTGGTCAGAACCCCTTCGTGCAGCGCGGAGTCGATCGCCGCGCTCCCGTGCTCGGCGTCCAGGCACCGGAGCGCGGACGCGAGAGCCGACTGCGGCGAAACGATCCAGTCGAGGGCGGCGCGCGGCGCGCGCTCGACCGCCCAATGCACGCGCGGAGCGGCATCCGATGCCAGACGGACGGTGCGCGTGCGCGACCTCGATGACGGCACCGACGGATGCCACACGCCGATGCTCTCGGCGGCGGGTGACCGGGCGGACGGGTGAACGCGGGAAGCGGTGCGGTGCACCTGCAGGTGGAGGACGTCGTCGACGCCCGACCAGACGCCGAAGCGGCGCAACGCGGAGACGCACCCGAGGCGTCCGCCGATCGCGACTGCGCGGAGCTGGTCGCGATCGGCGAGCGGCGAGGCGATCCAGCCGTGGCGCGGGCGCAGCAGCAGCCCCCGGTCGAGCCCGGCACGAAGCTCCGCGCGGGTCACGCCACGCACGAGCAGCCTGCCCACGCGCGCGACCTGGCCAAGGCGGGCGAGCTCGCGGAGGACATCGGGCATGGGAAGAGCCTCGCGAGTGGGGCGGCCCGCTCGCGCGCGAGTGGCGGATTCGTGGCGGTCTCGGCCCGCCCAGGCGTGTGGGAGGAGGAGTGGTGCCACGGCGGAACGGAGGAGAAACTGCTGGGACGGCCGCGTGCCGTGGCCATGACGCGCCGTGGACGGGCGGGAACTTCCTACATTTCGGATTCCCGGAAGGTGAGTTGTGGGGCGGAGGGAAGAGGGAAGGGATCAGGCGGGCCGGGTCAGCAGAACCCGGCGACGCCGTCCCAAGCGGCCGGCGGGGACTCCACGCCCTCGCGCACCACAGCCGCCTCGATCAGGCCGTAGGGGCGGTCGGCGGCGAAGAACACCTCGTTGGGGTTGTCGAGCCCGAACGGCGAGAGGTCGACGAGGAAGTGGTGCTTGTTCGGCATCGAGAAACGGATCTCGGCGATCTCGGGATGCCGCTCGAGCACCCGTCGGCCCATCTCGAACAGGGTCGCCTGCAGGCCGGGCGAGTAGCCGTCGGCGAACGCCTCGAGCAGCTGGCCCCGCACCGAGGCGTACACCGCGTCGTAGTCGACCTCGGCCCGGGCGGCCCCTCCGTCGGTGCCGTAGCGCCACCGGGCGGTGACCTCGGTCGCGAGGATGCGGTCGGTCGTCTCGGGGAGCGTCGTGTAACGGTCCTTCGGATACCCGACGAAGCCCGAGTCCGTGCTCTTCAGCACCGTCAGCCCCCTGAGGCCGCCGAGCACGTGGCGGTCGGCGCCGTCGGCGATGACGAGCGCCGTGCGCACCTCGCGCCCCGAGCGCACGAACCCGTGATCGTGCTCTTCGGAGCCGGTGCGGATGCGCTCCCAGTCGAAGCGCTCGGCCTCCCACCGTCCGCCGGTCACCCAGTCGAAGGAGCCGGCGAAGTGGTCGGCCAGCCGCAGCAGGAACGACTCCGGCGACCCGATGCCGTCACGGGCGAATGCGAAGATCGTGTTCTTCTGCGTGTCGGTCGGCACGACGTGGTCGTTGTCGCCGGCGAGGTGTGCCGCCGTGAAGTCGCCACGCAGCTGGGAGGTCACGTTCAGGTCGTCGATCTCATGCCGGGCGGTGTCGCGGATGAGCTTCACGACGCGCACCTCCGCCTTGCCGTACTGGTTGGCGCCGAGGACGATCGTGGACTCGGTCATGGCTCAGCTCCCTCGGTAGGTGGAGTAGGCGAACGGGCTCAGCAGGAGCGGCACATGGACGTGCCGGCCATCGTCGGTGACGATGAAGGTGATGATCGCCTCGGGGTAGAACGTGACCGCGTTCCTTGCCCGGAAGTACGCCCCGGTGTCGAAGCGCAGACGGTACTCGCCCGCGGGCAGGTCGTCGCCGCCGAGTCGCATGATGCGGCCGTCAACGTCGGTGATGCCGGCGTCGAGCGGCCGCCAGCCGTTGCCCTCGCGACCGGCGAGCTCGACGTGCATCCCCTGCGCGGGCACGCCGGTCGACGAGTCGAGCACATGGGTGGTGATGCGGGAGGTGGTCATGCGAAACGTCCCTTCAGTCGGAGCACGGCGATCTGGCGCAACTGGTCGGCGACGACCGGTTGCTCCTCGGCCGGCGTGTGCGCCAGCCGCTCGGTGAGCGCGGCCAGGATGTCGGATGCCGAGCGGCCGGCGGCCCGGATGAGGAACACCCGTCCGAACTTCTGCTCGTACGCGCGGTTGCCGGCGGCGAGCTCGTCCGCCACCCGGGCGTCGGCCGGGTCGACGCCGGACTGCTCGGACCGTGACATCGCCGCCTCGGCGTCGGTGCCGGCCGGGCGCTCGCCGATTCGGGGGTGGTGCGCGAGCGCGCCCTCGACCTCAGCCACGGTGAACGGCGAGGCGGCCTCCGCGGCGGCGTCGAGCAGCGCCTCGACCGACGCGTACGGCCGGCCGTCGGCGAGCTCGGCGCACCAGCGTGACACGTCGACGCACGGGCGCAGCCACGCGATCGCCTCGTCGCGATCGGCGGCGTTGAACTCCTCAAGCGTCATCGCCTGCACCCTCCGATTCTGCCCGCCGCAGCAGTCGCCCACGCGGAGCCGTGCGGTCGACGGGCGAGCCCGCGAGCCACGTGCGCCGCACGACGCCGTGCAGCTCGCGTCCGTCATAGGGCGTGATCGGATGCCGGTGCTCGAGCGCCGCGCCATCCACGGTGTACAGCTCGTCGGGCGCGAACACCACGAGGTCGGCGTCGCGGCCCTCGGCGATCGCGCCCTTCGTCCCGAGGCCGACCCGGCGCGCGGGCGCCGCCGACATCCACTCGACGACGCGGGCGAGCGGGATGCCGCGGCGTCGGGCTTCCGTCCACACGAGGCCGAGCCCGAGCTGCAGCGACGCGATGCCGCCCCACGCCTCGGTGAAGTCGCCGTCGCCGGCGAACTTCAGCTCGGCGGGCGCCGGCGAGTGGTCGGAGACGATGAAGTCGATGACGCCCTGCTCGAGTCCGCGCCACAGCGCGTCCTGGTTCGCGGCATCCCGGATCGGCGGGCAGCACTTGAACGCGGTGGCGCCCGCCGGCACCTCCTCGGCCGTGAGCGTCAGGTAGTGCGGGCACGTCTCGACGGTGAGGGGCACGCCGTCGGCCTTGGCTTCGGCGATGAGCCCGAGCGCGCTCGCCGCGCTGAGGTGGAGGATGTGCGCCTGCGCGCCCGTGCGCGCGGACGCCTCGATGACCGCGGCGATGGCGGCGTGCTCGGCCGTCGCGGGACGCGACGCGAGGAAGTCGGCGTAGTCGCGGCTGTGTGGGTGCGGGAGCGCACGCCCCGCGGCGCCGATCACGGCGGCGTCCTCGGCGTGCACGATGAGCAGCGAGCCGGTTCCGGCGACGACGCGCATCGCCGCCTCCATCTCGTCGGCCGAGACGGGCGGGAACTCGTCGACGCCCGAGTCGACGAGGAAGCACTTGAACCCGAACACGCCCTCCGCGACGAGCTGTTCGAGGTCCGCGAGGTTGCCGGGCACGACCCCGCCCCAGAAGCCGACGTCGACGAAGACGCGTCCGCGCGCCGCCGCGCGCTTGGTCGCCAGGGCTGCCACCGACGTCGTCGGCGGGATGCTGTTCAGCGGCATGTCGACGATCGTCGTGACTCCCCCTGCGGCGGCGGCCCGCGTCGCCGACGTGAAGCCCTCCCATTCGGTGCGGCCGGGCTCGTTCACGTGCACGTGCGTGTCGACGAGCCCGGGGATGAGTACCTCGTCATCGGAGAGCCGCACCACCTCCGCCGCGTCACGCCCGAGACCCGCCCCGAGCGGGGCGACGGCCACGATCCGGCCGTCGCGCACCCCGACCTCGGCAGGTGCGAACGCGCCGTCCACGAGCACGCGGCCGCCTTCGAGCACGAGATCGAGGGGCCCGGATGCCGCGACGGGGGCTGATGCCGCAGCGGCCGTCCGCGGCATCCGCTCGCTCATCCCCATCGGCTGGCCGTGCGGCCGGCGGCGAGGCCGGTCAGCCGCACCTGCCGGTTGACGTCCTTGTAGAGCAGGTACCGGAAGGGCCCGGGCCCACCCGCGTAGCAGGCCTGCGGGCAGAACGCGCGCAGCCACATGAAGTCGCCCGCCTCGACCTCGACCCAGTCGCCGTTCAGGCGGTAGACGCCCTTGCCCTCGAGCACGAACAGCCCGTGCTCCATGACGTGCGTCTCGGCGAAGGGGATCACCCCGCCCGGCTGGAAGGTGACGATGTTCACGTGCATGTCGTGCGCGAGGTCGTCGGGGTCGACGAACCGCGTCGTCGACCAGGCGCCGTTCGTGCCGGGCATCTCCTGCGGCGGCACGTCGGCGTCGCTCGTGACGAACGAGGTCACCTCGTGGCCCTCGAGCGGCTCGTAGGCCTTTCGGATCCACTGGAAGCTCGTGAACTCCGAGCCCTCGTTGGCGATCGCCCAGCTCGCCCCCGGCGCGAGGTAGGCGTAGCCGCCCGCCTCGAGCACGTGCTGGTCGCCCTCGAGCTCGAGCGTGAGCTCGCCCGCGGTCACGAACACGACGCCCTCGACGCCTTCCTCCCGCTCGGGCCAGTCGGCGCCGCCGCCCGGGCCGATCTCGACGATGAGCTGCGAGAACGTCGTCGCGAATCCGGCGATCGGCCGGGCGAGGATCCACGCGCKGGTGTTCGTGAACCCCGGCAGGTTGCTCGTGACGATGTCGCGCAGCACGCCCTTCGGGATGACGGTGTACGCCTCCGTCACGATCGCGCGGTCGGTGAGCAGCTCGGTCTGCTCGGGCAGCCCGCCCTGCGGGGTGTAGTAGCTCATGGGACCTCCTCGTCCGTCGCCGCGCGGGCCGCGGCATCCGCTCAGCTCGTGGTGCTCGTCGGGCGTGTCGGGCTCGTCGCGCTCGTCGCGCGGGTCGCTCGCCTGGGGTGGGCGAGCGCGACGAGCGCCGCCTCGTCGAGGCCCGAGTCGGCCGCGACCTCGCCGGGCAGGATCGCCCCGCAGCGCACGCCCCGCAG
>NZ_JBFUCL010000134.1:0-9192 GCF_056405255.1 Agromyces sp. P1_H4
CACGAAACGTCCGGGCTCGATGAGGATGCGGTACCGGTCGGGCACGCCATCGAGGGCCGAGCGGATGCCGCGGGCGAGCTCCGCGAGCGGCGGCACCGGCTCGTCGTATGCCACGGGGAACCCGCCGCCGAGGTCGAGCGTGTCGAACCGCACGTCGAACGCGGCCTCGAGGCGCTGCATGAGCGCGAGCGTCTGCCGGATGGCGTGCGCCCAGGGCGCGGCCGACGCCGTCTGGCTTCCGACGTGGAAGGTGAATCCCGCGACCCGCAGTCCCTCACGCAGGCACTGGGCGACGAGCGGTGCGGCGTGGTCGGGCCGCACGCCGAACTTCGACGACAGGTCGGACTTCGCCCCGGGGTTCGGGAACGACAGGCGCACCAGCACCGCGACATCCGGCGGCAGCCCCCGGAACTTCGCGATCTCAGCGGGGTTGTCGACGACGAACGTGCGGATGCCGCGGAGGTACGCGCCGGTCAGGTCGGCGACCGTCTTGACGGGGTGCGTGTGCAGGCAGTGCGCCGTCGCGATGCCCGCGCGCTCGAGCAGGTCGATCTCGCCGCGGGACGCCACCTCGAAGCCGGCACCGAACGCGTCGACCGCGCGGATCACCGCCGGATGCGGCAACGACTTCGTCGCGAAGTGCACGCCCGCCATGGGCAGCTCGCGTCGCAGTGCGAGGAGCTGCGTCGTCACCCGGTCGGGGTCCAGCACGAAGAGCGGGCTGCCGTGCTCGCGCACGAGCCCGGCGAGGTCGATGCGGTCGGCGTAGGCGGCGAGCTCGCGCCGCACGAGCTCGCGGTGGGCGACGGGTCGGCCCGTCGCGTCGCGGGTCCCGGTCGCGGTCGCGCGTCCGATGCGCGTCGCGAGGCGACGCGACCGGTCCGCCATGGTGGTGCTCATCTCAGCGCCCCTTCCGGCTGTGATTCGGAGCCGACGGCCGTGCCGGATGCCACGTGCCCGGACCCCGCGCGCCCGGATGCCACGTGCCCGGATGCCGCGTCTCCGGCTGCCGTGGCGACGCGGCCGCCGTCGGGCAGGATCACGCGGCGCCCGGTCTCGAACGACACGATCGCGATGGCGTAGAAGACCGCGTCGGCGGCGAGCTTGCCGGCGAACCAGGCCGCCGGATGCGCGCCCCACGTCGCGGCGGCCGCCCAGAGCAGCACCGGGCGCACGAGCAGCGAGTCGACGAGCTCGGCCGGCCCGAACTCGGCCGCCACCGAGCGCGCCGCCAGCCAGGCGGTCGCCCAGGCGCGGCGTCCTCGGCCCGGGAGGCGCTGCACGCGCCGTGAGCCCGCGTGGCCCCGCACCGCCCGCACCACGACGAGCGCGTAGTAGCCCACGTTCTCGCCGAGCGTCCCCGCGATGGCGGCGACCACGAGCGATCCGCTGACCCGGTAGGCGACGGATGCCGCGACGAGCGCCGTGATCGTGCCGAGCACCTCGAGCGGCAGGTACCGCCCGACCCAGCTCCACGCACGCGCGCGTCCCATCGACATGCCCGCATCCTCCGCCGACGTCGAGGTGGCGGGATCCGGGCGACCACCCCCACGCGATGGGTGCTGCCACTGAACGCGACGTCGGGGCATCCGGCACCGCGGAACGGCGGCGATTGCCCCCACAACTGGGACCAACCGGGGGCCGTTCCCAGGCGGTACGCTCGGCACAGACGGGTGGCGACCCCCGGACGGTGGACGCTGCCCGCGAAACGGAGGCCCCCGATGAACGACGCCCGCCCCCTGCGCGTCGCGATCGCCGATGACGCGCTGCTGTTGCGCGAGGGCATCGCCAAAGTCCTCGAAGGCGGTGAGATCGAGGTCGTCGCCTCGGTCGGCACCGGCGACGAGCTGCTCGAGGTCGTCCGCGGCGGAGGCATCGATGCCGCCGTGCTCGACATCCGCATGCCGCCGAGCTATCGCGACGAGGGCATCGCCGCCCTCGAGACGATGCGCGCCGAGGGCTCGACGATCGGCGTGCTGCTGCTGTCGATGTACGCCACGCCCGAGTACGCGCTCCGCGTCATGGGCGCCGGCAGCGGCACCGGCTACCTGCTGAAGGAACGGGTGTCCGAGCCGCAGACGCTCGTGCGCGCGGTCGAGACCGTGGCCTCGGGCGGCTCGGTCGTCGACCCCGAGGTCGTCGAGCAGCTCGTGAAGCGCACCCGCGCCGACGACCCGCTGTCACGGCTCACCGAGCGGGAGCGCTCGGTGCTCGAGCTCATGGCGCAGGGCTATTCGAACGGCGGCATCGCGCAGACGCTGTTCCTCGGCCTGAAGACGGTCGAGACCCACGTGCGCAGCATCCTGCAGAAGCTCGACCTCGAGGAGTCRCCCGAGCACCACCGGCGCGTGCTCGCCGTGCTCACGCTCCTCGGCGAACGGTGATGGCCCCCGGCCGCAAGGGCCGGATCGCCAGKCGCACCGTCGCCATCGTCATCGCCGTCGCGCTGAGCCTCTGGATGGAGGTCGCCGGCTACTTCGCCACGCCCGCCGCAGAGCGGCCGGAGGTCTCGTACACGACGCTCCACGCGATCGTGCCGCTCGTGTTCGCGGCGTGCGCCGGCGTGGCATGGCGGATCGGCCCCACGCGCGCCCCGGCGCGGCTCATGATCGCGTTCGTCGTGCTGTGGATCCCGCAGTCGATCTACTTCGTCATCGGCGGCATCGACTGGCTGTGGCCGATCGTCCGCGGCGTCGACCTGTGGTGGGCGGTCATCGCGGGCGTCATCGTGCTCGTCTACCCGAAGGGGTTCCTCGCCGACCGCGTCGACCGGTGGATCGCGGGCATCGCGATCGTGGCCTCCGCCGTGAACCTGCTCGGCGTCGTGCTGCTCGCGACGCCCGACGCGGTGGCCTGCGGCTGCGTCGCCCCGAACCCGTACCAGGTCGTCGACGCGCCCGCCCTGTTCACCGCGATCGACGTGGGGTACCGCATCGTCGGGGTCGGGCTCGCCCTGGTCATCGCCGGACGCCTGCTCGTGCGCTGGGTGCGCGCGAGCGTGCCGGCGCGCACGGTCGCGTTCCTCATGCCCCTCGCGCTGTTCGCCTGGGCCAGCACGCTCGCGGCGCAGGCGGTGACGTACGCGACGGCCACCACCACCGACACGGTGCTCGCCACCGTCTCGCTCATCGCGATCGCGTCCATCCCCGTGAGCTTCGACGCGGGAGTCGCGCACGCGCGCAACATGCGCTCGCGCGTCGCCGACCTCATGCGCATCACCCGCGAAGGCGCCGACCGCGGCCTCTGGGCCGAGTCGCTCGCGCGCACCCTCCGCGATGCGTCGGTGCGGGTCTACTGGTGGGACGAGGAGCGCGGTCGGTATGCGGATGCCGCGGGCACGCCGATCGAGCCCGACGCCGCCGATCCGCGGGGCAGCCACAGCATCCTCCCGGTCGCGTCGCCGCTCGGGGCGCCGATCGCGCTCATCCGGCACGACCGGGTGCTGACCGACAACATGCGACTGCTCGACGGGGTCTCGAGCGCACTGCGCCTCTCGGTCGACAACGGCCGGCTCCGCTCCGAGATCGAGCGCACCCTCGAACAGGTGCGGCAGTCGCGCCAGCGCATCGTGGAGGCGGGCGTCGAGGCGCGGCGCCGCATCGAGCGCGACCTGCACGACGGCGCGCAGCAGCACCTGGTGTCGCTCGGCATGCGGCTGCGGCTGGCCGCCAATGCCGCCCGCGACGCCGACGAGGTGGAGCTCGCCACCGAGCTCGAGAGCACGATCTCGATGCTGAACCTGGCGCTGCGGGAACTGCGAGAACTGGCGCACGGCATCCACCCGAGCCTGCTCTCGTCGGGCGGACTGGCGCTCGCCGTGCCCGAGCTCGCGGGCCGGTGCCCGGTTCCCGTGGTGGTCGACGTGCAGGCCGAGGGGCGGCTGCCCGAGCTCATCGAGTCGACGGCCTACTTCGTCCTGGCCGAGGCGCTCGCGAACGTGGCGAAGCACTCGCGGGCGACCCGGGCATGGGTGCGCGCGCATGTGGTCGGCGACGAGCTCGAGCTGGTGGTCCGCGACAACGGCGCCGGGGGAGCGTCGCTCGACGCCGGCACGGGCATGCTCGGCATCGCCGACCGGGTCGACGCGGTGGGCGGCACGCTCGAGCTCGAGAGCCCGCCCGGGGCGGGCACGACGCTGTCGGTCCGGATGCCGCTCGGGGCCGGCCTCAGCGAGTGACGGGCGTCAGGGCCGCCAGCGGCACGCCGCGATGACGATGCGGTAGCCGTCCTCGTCGTCCGCCGGGCGGAGTGGCGTGCCCTCCCGCTCGTAGTGCGCGCGAGCGCGCTCGGCGTGGCCCGCGGGCGGTCGGCCGCCGGCGCGCACGACGCGCCACCAGGCGACGTCCGACCCGTAGCGCGCCATCACCTGGCCGACGGCCCGCGCTCCGCGCGAGCCGAGGACGGCGGCGACGTCGCCGTAGGTGGCGACGCAGCCCGGCGGGATGTCGTCGACCACGGCGAGCACGGCCTCGACGAAGCCGGCCGGCGGCTGCGGCATCCGATCGCCCCGTGCCGAGGTGCTCAGAGCTCGAGCGCGCCGATCACGTCGCCGTAGGCGGTCTCGCCGACGTCGACGAAACCGATGCGGTGGAAGAACGCCTCGGGGCCCTCTTCGCCCGGCTCCCAGAGCACGGTGATGCGGTCGAATCCGCGACGCTTGGCCTCTTCGGCGAGGGCGTGCGCGAGGAACCGGCCGACGCCCTTGCCCTGCGCCTCGGCGTCGACGTTGATGCGCCAGATGCAGGCCCGGAACTCCTCGTGCTCGTTCTCGGGGTCGAAGTTGCCGTGGATGAAGCCGACGACGCGCTCCTCGGAACGGGCGACGCGCTGCCACGCGGTGGCGGGGTTCACGACCGAGGCCTCGGCGGCGTACGTGACGGGAGCGATGAACTGCTCCTGCCCGGGCTTCAGCGACAGGGTGTTCGCGGCCACGATGTTCGTCGCGTTCAGTTCTTCGAGTCGCAGTTCAGCCATGGAGCCAAGGCTAACGTGTGGCGGCCCGGGGCAGGTAGCCGCGAGGCGAACGCTCAGGGCGAACGCGAGCACGGGCCGCCGCGTGGCGGCATCACGGGGCAGGACGCCCGTCATTTGTCTCGATGTCGAGATATTCGCGTGACGCGGTAAGCTGGCAGGCGGCGTGTCCGCCCCGCGAGACTTCCTCAATTCCCCGAGAGATCCAAGGAGAGATCCACGTTGTCCAAGATCAAGGTTGAAGGCACGGTCGTCGAGCTCGACGGCGACGAGATGACCCGCATCATCTGGCAGGCCATCAAGGACCAGCTCATCCACCCGTACCTCGACATCGACCTCGAGTACTACGACCTCTCGATCCAGAAGCGCGACGAGACCGACGACCAGATCACGGTCGACGCCGCCCACGCCATCCAGAAGCACGGCGTCGGCGTGAAGTGCGCCACGATCACCCCCGACGAGGCCCGCGTCGAGGAGTTCGGCCTGAAGAAGATGTGGCGCTCGCCGAACGGCACGATCCGCAACATCCTCGGCGGCGTCATCTTCCGCGAGCCGATCATCATCTCGAACATCCCGCGCCTGGTGCCCGGCTGGAACAAGCCGATCATCGTCGGCCGCCACGCGTTCGGCGACCAGTACCGCGCCACCGACTTCCGGTTCGAGGGCGAGGGCACCCTCACCATGACGTTCACCCCGAAGGACGGCTCCGAGCCGCAGCAGTTCGAGGTGTTCCAGTCGCCCGGCTCGGGCGTCGCCATGGGCATGTACAACCTCGACGAGTCCATCCGCGACTTCGCCCGCGCCTCGCTGAACTACGGCCTCTCGCGCAACTACCCCGTCTACCTCTCGACGAAGAACACGATCCTGAAGGCCTACGACGGCCGCTTCAAGGACCTCTTCCAGGAGGTCTTCGACGCGGAGTTCAAGGAGCAGTTCGACGCGGCCGGCCTCACCTACGAGCACCGCCTCATCGACGACATGGTCGCCGCCTCGCTCAAGTGGGAGGGCGGCTACGTCTGGGCCTGCAAGAACTACGACGGCGACGTGCAGTCCGACACCGTCGCGCAGGGCTTCGGCTCGCTCGGGCTCATGACGAGCGTGCTCGCCACGCCCGACGGCAAGGTCGTCGAGGCCGAGGCGGCGCACGGCACGGTCACGCGTCACTACCGCCAGCACCAGCAGGGCAAGCCCACCTCGACGAACCCGATCGCCTCGATTTACGCCTGGACGCGCGGCCTCGCGCACCGCGGCAAGCTCGACGGCAACCAGGAGCTCATCGACTTCTCGCTGACCCTCGAGGACGTCGTCATCAAGACCGTCGAGTCGGGCGCCATGACGAAGGACCTCGCGGCCCTCGTCGGCCCCGAGCAGGCGTACCAGACCACCGAGGAGTTCCTGCAGACCCTGTCGGACAACCTCAAGGCGCGCCTGGCGTAGCCCCACTCGGTTCACGGAGGGGTCGGATGCCGCGGCATCCGGCCCCTTCGTCGTGCGTGCGGCCTCCGCTGACGTGGTACCTGCGTGACGACCCGGAGCAGGTCACAACTCGGTAACGCGGGCGGCCAAGGGGCCGTCGATGCTTGCGTCGGAGTTTGTTCGTAAGCTTTACTAACAAACGTGACGACGGATGTGCAGCGAGGCCAGGTCAGTGAGACCGGCGCCCCCACCGCGGGTGGCGACGTGCTCACCGTGCCGTTCGCCGACGCCCCGATCTTCACCCGAGCCCGCGCCCTCCGGCCCACCGGCAAGGTCCTTCCCGAGCACGCGCGCAGCCACAACCGGTCGCTCGTGCTGCAGACCCTCTACACGGCGGGGGCGCAGAGCCGGGCGGATGTCTCGCGCGGCACCGGGCTCACCCGCGTGACGGTGTCCGACCTCGTCGCCGACCTCATCGCCGAGGGACTCGTCGTCGAGCTCGGGCAGCGCGAAGACGCCCGTCCCGGCAAGCCGGCCACCCTCATCGACGTCGACCGCGGCGCGTTCCAGATCATCGGCATCGACCTCTCCGAGCACCAGCGCTTCCTCGGCGCCGTCGTCGACCTCGACGGCGGCATCGTCGCCCGCGCCGAGGTCGCCTGCGCCGGCGCGACCGGCGAGCACGCCGTGGCCCTCGTCGTCGAGCTCGTGCGCACGCTCCTCGCGAGCACCGCGACCCCCGTGCTCGGCATCGGCGTCGGCTCGCCGGGCGTCGTCGACACGCTCGGCGTGGTGCGCTCCGCTCCGAACCTCGGCTGGCGCGACGTCGAGCTCCAAGCCCGCCTCCAGGCCGAGTTCGCCCTGCCCGTGCACGTCGCCAACGACGCCAACGTCGCCGTGCTCGCCGAGCACGGCGCATCCCAGCAGGACGACCTGCTCCTCGTCAAGGTCGGCCACGGCGTCGGCGCCGGCCTCATCATCGGCGGCCGCCCCGTCATCGGCGGCGGCTTCGCGGCCGGCGAGATCGGCCACGTCGTCGTCGGCACCGACGGCGGTCCCCGCTGCGCGTGCGGCAAGCACGGATGCCTCGAGGCCTGGCTCGCCGTGCCGCGCCTCACCGCCCAGCTCGCCGAGCTCGACGGCGACGCCCCCGACGCGGCATCCGCTCGCGATCGGATCCTCGCCGAGGCCGGACGCCGGCTCGGCATCATCCTCGCGCCAGTGGTCGGGGCGCTCAACCTGTCGGAGGTCGTGCTCAGCGGCCCCGCCGAACTGCTTGACGGCGCGCTCCACGACGCGACCGTCGACACGCTCCGGATGCGGACGATGGCGGAACACAACCGTGATCTGAGGCTCCGGATGACCGAGCAGGCGGAGGACATCGTCCTCCGCGGCGCGGCCGTCATGGTCCTCTCCGGACAACTCGGAGTCTCGTGAGGGACTCCACGCACCAAGGGTGCAGCGAACCCCCGCTGTTTCCCTCACCCCATGAAAGGAAACGACAATGAGGAAACTCGGCATCGTGGCGCTCGGCGCCGCTGCTGCGCTCACCCTCGCCGGTTGTGCCACCTCCGGAGGCACCGGTGCCTCTGAGGACGGCGCCGAGATCCGCGTGTGGCTCGTCGGCACCGACACGCCCGACGAAGCGCGCGAGTACCTGGTGGACACCTTCGAGAAGGAGAACCCCGGTTCGACCCTCGTCATCGAGGAGCAGGCCTGGGACGGCCTCGTCGACCGCCTGACCACGAGCCTCTCCGGCTCGGACAGCCCCGACGTCGTCGAGGTCGGCAACACGCAGGCCGCGGCGTTCACCTCGGCGGGTGCGTTCCTCGACCTGACCGACGACTACGAGACCCTCGGCGGCGACGACCTGCTTCCCGGCTTCGTCGAGGCGGGCACGTACGACGGCAAGTTCTACGCCGCCCCGCTCTACTCGGGCTCGCGCCTCGTCTACTACAAGAAGGACGCCCTCGCGGCGGCCGGACTGACGGTGCCGACGACGCTCGACGAGTACATCTCGAACGCGCAGGCGCTGGCCGCCGCCAACCCCGGCAAGTCGGGCATCTGGTGGCCCGGCCAGGACTGGTACAACGCGCTGCCCTACATCTGGGAGAACGGCGGCGAGATCGCCGTTCCCGACGGTGAGGAGTGGGACGCGCAGCTGTCCAGCCCCGAGTCCATCGCCGGCCTCGAGCAGGTGCAGGAGGTCATGACGACCGCCTCGCTGGCGCCCAAGGACGGCAACGAGACCAGCCCCGAGGTCGGCTTCTGCGACGGCACGTCGCTGCAGCTCTCGGCCCCGAGCTGGGTCAAGTGGTCGATCCTCGCCCCGGCCGACGCCGAGGCGCCCGGCTGCCCCGACCAGGAGGCCAACCTCGGCGTCTACGCCCTCCCGGGCATGGACGGCGGCGCGGCGCAGGTCTTCGCCGGCGGATCGAACATCGGCATCTCGGCGAAGTCGGCTCACCCCGAGCTCGCGCTGAGCGCGCTGGAGATCATCCTCTCCGACGAGTTCCAGACGATCTACGGTGAGAACGGCCTCGTTCCGGCCAAGCTCTCCCTCGCCGACACCCTCGGCACCGACGAGGTCGCGAAGGCGATCACGGCGGCCGCGGGCAACGCGAAGCTCACCCCGGCGTCGCCGAACTGGGCCGACGTCGAGGCATCCGGCATCCTGACCGACCTGTTCGTCAACATCGCGCAGGGCGGCGACGTCAAGGCGCTCGCCGAGGCCGCCGACGAGGAGATCGAGGCGATCCTCAACAGCTAGTCGGACCCGTCCGACTGCGCGGTGCGGCGGCATAC
>NZ_JBFUCL010000135.1:0-9170 GCF_056405255.1 Agromyces sp. P1_H4
CGGCAACACCGCCTGACGGGTCCGAGTCGGCGGCCACGTTCTCCGACGAGGGCGCCCCGCAGGCGGCGGCGCGCATGGCGCCCGCCGACGCGGGAGGGCCGCCCGTCACGACGATCCCGGAGTGGAACGACCACGTCGACATCTGCCACTCGACGGCGAGTGCGACGAACCCGTATGTCGCGATCAGCCCGAGCGTGCGCTCGATCATCGACCCCAAGGGCGACCCGAACGACCCGACCGACCCGTCGACCGCCCACTCGGAGCACCACGACTTCGGCGACATCATCCCCGAGTTCGACTACTTCGACAAGGACGGTGGCCAGCACCACTTCCCGGGGCTGAACCTCGACCTGCTGCCGATCTTCGAGAACGACTGCAACCTGCCGCAGGTCGGCGTGCTGCTCTCGGTGGCGCCGTGCCCGTCCGTGGTGACCGAGGGGCGCACCATCGCGTACGACCTGTCTGATCTCGCCATCTCGTTCGACTACGTGCTCACCGTGTACGTCGCCGGCACCAGCGACGTGGTCGGGACGGTCACGTTCGAAGCCGCGAGCGGAACGCTCAGCGGCACCTTCGATCCGCTGCCGCCGGGCGACTACGACGTGGTGCTCCACCGCGTCGGCGCCGACCCCGAGACTGACCTCACGAAGACCGTGACGCTCGAGGCGTGCCCGGTGCCGTTCTGGGAGCTCCAGAAGAGCTCCGATCCCGTTGACGGCGCCACCGTGGAGGCCGGTGACATCATTACGTACTACCTAGATGCGGAGAACACCTCGGATGTGATCGTCACAGACGCTCAGGCGTTCGACGACATCTCCGACGTGCTCGACAACGCCTCGCTCGTCGCCGTCGGCCCCGGCCTGACCGGACCAGTCGGGAACGTGTTGACCTGGACGGTGCCGACTCTCGAGGAGCAGGGGTCCGAAGGCGACTCCGCGCAGACCTGGTACACCGTGGAGGTCGGCGAGGACGTCGTCGGGGGCGCGCTGCTGCACAACGTGGTAGAACCGTCCGACGGCGGCGAGTGCCCGGTCGGGAGCATCGAGGGCGAGGGCGAGGGCGAGGACGGCCCGTGCGTCGTCGATCATCCGGTGAAGTCGATCGGCCTGACCGCCGTGGCGCAGTGCGTGAACGACACCCCGTTGTTCAGCTACTCGATCACGCCGTACAACATCGACGACCCGTCGGCCAACCCGATCGTGCTGATCTGGTGGACCCCGGCGGCCTTCGCGAGTCACGACCCGTCGATCCCGGCGAGTGACATCGCGGCGATCCTCGCCGACGGCGCCTCCCAGGTCGA
This sequence comes from Agromyces sp. P1_H4, assembly GCF_056405255.1. Lineage (NCBI taxonomy): Bacteria > Bacillati > Actinomycetota > Actinomycetes > Micrococcales > Microbacteriaceae > Agromyces > Agromyces sp. P1_H4. Next base: position 1,301 of record NZ_JBFUCL010000135.1, read on the forward strand.
CCCGATCGCATATCCCCCGGGGTGGACGAGCGGCCAGGCCATCTCCGGCCAGCAGCTCTGGCCCGGTGCAGAGGTCGACGCCGCCGGCAACCCGATCGACTGGCCCGGATGGACGCTCCTCGCCGACGGCACGTGGGTCCTCGACCCGAGTGCGCCGTTCTACGACCTCCGGGCCGAGGCGGTCGTCGAGATCCGGATCAACCCGTCGAACGACGCCGTGGCGGTCTACCCGCCGCCGACGCCGAACTGCAACGCGGCACCGCCGTCGAACACGCCGCCCACCGTGGTCCCGGCCTCGACGTCGAGCTCCGCCCTTCCTGACACGGGCTTCGAGACGGGTGGATTCCTCGCCGCCGCGCTCGGACTCCTCGTCGCAGGCGGGGTGGGACTGGCCGCCGCACGGTCGCGCCGCCGCATGACGGAGTGACCGCACAGCGCCCGTGATGACGGGCAAGCGGATGCCGCGACCGAGCCTCGGTCGCGGCATCCGCTGTGCGCAGCCGACGGCGCGCCGAGCGGACGACCACCCCCGTTTTGGGACCAGCCCTCGGACGTGCCCGACTGACAGGATGGCGACTGAGTCCATTACCCGGGACTCGGGCCCGTTCTACCCGACGGGTCGGTACAGCCCAGGGGCAGTGGCTGTCGCTTGCTGCTCCATCAACCCGAAGGCTGATGATGAGCGCGAAGACGCGTGTGCACACCCGTTCGACCGACGACCTGCCCGACTCGCGGATGGCGCGACTGCTGCACCGCCGCTCGAGGCGCCGCCTGCTCAGCACGCTCGTGGTCGGCGCACTGGTCGCGACGAGCGGGATGGTCGCGGTGGCGCTCGCGCCCGCGACCTCCGCGGAGGCGGCGACGCTCGGGACGCTCACCACGTCGTTCGAGATCGACGGCAACACCGCAGGCGCCAACGACTGGCAGGGCGTGGTGGGGTCGACGCCGAAGCCGCCGTACCAGACGAACCTCGGCCCGTCGACCGGCATCATCGCGGCGCAGCGCACGGCCGACAGCGGTGCGACGCTCGGCTCGCCCGGCACCTGCGGCGCCAGCGAGACCCTGAGTGTCTTCCCGGGCGGCGCGAAGGTCGACGACAACCCGTGGGCCGGCCTCATCAGCAACTCCGCGAACGCGAAGGGCGACGCGTGCACCGGCGGCTCGGCCTACGAGGTCGTCACGATCGGCGGGGTCCCGCACACGATCTTCTACGCCTACTGGACGCGGCTTTCGGGCAACGGCGACATGACCTCGTACGAGCTCTTCGAGGGCCCGGCCGCAGGACGTGCCGACGACTACCTCATCGAGTTCAACTACGACCCGTCGGGGACCCCGAACACCTCGATCCGCGTGCTGAGCTGGGACGGCAACAGCTGGGAGCCGATCGGTACGCCCATCGTCTACCAGGCTGCGGTCGGGAAGAACACCGACACCAACACGTCGGGCAACGACGCGACCTTCGGTGAGATGGCGGTCGACCTGACTGCGTCGAACCTCCTGCCGAGCGACGGCGCGTGTCGCACCTTCCTCGACGCCGGGTTCATCACCCGCACGGGCAACAGCGACAGCGCGACCCTGCAGGACATCCTGAAGTCGTCCAACCCGCTCACCATCACCAACTGCGGCGGCCTCGTCGTGAAGAAGGTCGCGAACCCGGCGGATGCCACGTCGGACGACGTCTTCGACTACACCGTGACCCGCACCGGCGGCGGCATCGTGCACGACAGCACGTTGACCGGCCCGGTGCTGCCGCAGGGCAACAACAACGCGATCGCCGCGCCGATCGGCGTCGGCGACACCCACACCTGGGGCAACGTCTTCGCGGGAACCGACTACCAGCTCGCTGAGACGGTCGACGCCGGGCAGCCGTGGGTGCACCAGTCCACCGTCTGCACCGTGACGAACCCCTCCACCAACCAGGTCGAGACCTACACGAACCAGCCCTTCAAGCTCTTTGTCGGCGCCACCACCACCTGCGTGATCACGAACTCCACCTCGGGCGTGAAGATCACGAAGGTCGCCCAGGGCGACCCGACCACGTTCGACTTCGCCATCAACGGCACGCCCGTGAAGGTGGACGGCGGCACGAGCTCGCCGGTCACGTACTTCGTGCCCGGCTCGACCGTGACGATCAACGAGTTCCCCGAGCCCGGCACGCCGGCCTGGCACCTCACCGCTCTCACGTGCTCGACCCCCGCCACCACGACCCTCGCGACCGGCACCGCCGTCGTCACCACGGTCGCCGGGCAGATCACCGAGTGCACGTTCACCAACCGGCAGGACGGCGCGATCAGGATCATCAAGAATGTCGCGGGGGCGAACGGCACGTTCGACTTCACGACGACGATCCCGGGTGGTCCGTTCCAGATCACCACGACCGGAGACACCAAGACGGGGTCGAAGGACTACACGAGCGTCGCCCCGGGCGACTACACGGTGACCGAGACGACGCCGGCACCGGCGTACGACCTCACCGGCCTCACCTGCACCGACGACGCCACGGGCGTCGCCTCGACGGGCGATGTGGCGACGGGCGTCGCGAGCATCCACCTGGAACCCGGTGAACTCGTCACCTGTACCTACACGAACACGCAGCGCGGCAACATCATCGTCAAGAAGGAGACCAACCCCGACGGTGCGACGACCTCGTTCGACTTCACGCTCACGGGCCAGCCCGGCTTCGCGCTGAAGGACGGCGGCGAGAAGGCCTTCAACCAGGTCAAGCCCGGCGCGTACACCCTCACCGAGGCGGCGCTCGCCGGGTGGGATGTCACGAGCATGACCTGCACCAACGAGAACCCGACCACGGATTCGCCGATCAACATCACCCTCGACCCGGGCGAGACGGTCACCTGCACCGTGCTCAACACCGCGACGCGCGGCGAGGTCACCGTCACGAAGCACGTGGACGGTGCCGACGACTGGGCGTTCCAGATCGGGATCGACCCGGTTCCCGGCGGCCAGCAGAACCCGAAGACGGTGTCCGACGAGACGCCGACGGCCAAGTGGACCGACCTCATCGTCGGCCAGACCTACACGCTGAACGAGATCGCGGTCACCGGCTACACGACCGAGGGCTTCACCTGCAACGTCGGCCAGGAGGTCGGCGACACGTGGCAGTTCACCGTGACCCCAGGCCTCGTGGTCACGTGCGACATCACGAACGTCGCCACCCCCGGTGAGGTGACCGTCACGAAGACCGTGGCGGGCGTGGCATCCGGAACCGACTGGGCGTTCGACCTCACGATCTCGCCGAGCGCCGGGGTGACCCCCGGTGCCACGCAGACGGTGAGCGGGTCGGGGAACACGACCGACAGCGTCACGTGGAAGAACCTCGACGTCGGCACCGAGTACACGATCACGGAGAAGCTGCCGGCCGGATGGACCGGCGGAGCCGTGGAGTGCGGCCCCGACTCGAACCCGAACCTCGCCGGCGACCAGTTCATCGTCACGCCGGGCTTCACGCTCACCTGCACCGTGCTGAACACGGCGGTGCCCGGTTCGGCGAAGATCACGAAGACCTCGGTCGGCGCGAGCGGTACCTTCACGTTCGTGCTCACCCCGCTCGCACCCGCGGGCGCCCCGGTCGAGCAGATGGTCGCGACTCCCGCCGGCGGCGGATCGGCCGAGACCACGTTCGCGAACCTCGTGCCGGGAACGACGTACTCGCTCGCGGAGAAGAACCCCGGCACCGGCTGGGTCGCGGGTGAGCTCACCTGCACCGTGAAGCACGCGGGCAGCGATGCCGCGCAGCCGGTCACCGAGAGCGGGTTCACCGTGCAGGCCGGAGACGTGTTCGCGTGCGACATCACGAACACCGCCAAGGGCAAGATCATCATCGTCAAGAACATCGACGGCGCTGATTCGACCTTCCAGTTCACGGGCACGTGGCCCTGGGCCGGCAACCCCTCGATCGGCAGCTTCGGCATCACCACCGCCGGCGGCGTCGGCGCCAACACCTACGACAACGTCGTGGCCGGCAGCTACAGCGTCACCGAACTGCTGACGAACACCCACGTCGGCAAGCTCGTCGGCTGCGTGGAGTCGCGCGCTGGTGGCGCCGACAACGGCTCCGCGGTGGACGCCCAGAACGCGCTCAAGGGCCTCATCGACCTCGATCCGGGCGAGACGGTCACCTGTACCTACTCGAACACCGAGCTGTCGACGATCATCATCGACAAGGTGGTGCCGGGCGTCGGCTCGATCCCCGGCGGCGCGGGCGTGGACTTCCCATTCACCTTCGATGCTCCGGATGCCCCGGCGACCAACTTCACGCTGAAGGACGGTGACCCGGCGAAGATCTTCGGGCAACTCCTTCCCGGCACCTACACGGTCAACGAGTCGGCGACGGCGAACTGGGACCTCCAGGGCCTCGAGTGCTCGCCGAGCGGCGGCGTCGAGGTCACGGATGCCACGGCGGAGATCACGCTCGCGGCCGGCCAGACCGTGACGTGCACCTACACGAACGTGCCCGAGGCGGGCGACGTGACGGTGCGCAAGATCGTCGAGGGCGTGCCGCAGGGCTACCCCTTCGACTTCGCGATCACGATCTCGCCGGTGGTCACCGGCCAGGACGCGACCCAGCACGTCACCCAGGCCGACTCCAGCGTGAGCTGGGACGGACTCGTCGTMGGCCAGACCTACACCCTCACGGAGGGTGACGTGGGTGGCTGGAACGAGGGCGGCTTCGTCTGCAACGGCGGCAACCTCACGGACGCCGATGCGGCGCTCGCCGGCTTCCAGTTCCTCGTGACGCCGGGCCTCTCGCTCAGCTGCACCGTCACCAACACGGCGCAGCCCGGTGACGTCACCGTCACCAAGCACGTGACCGGAGTGCCCGAGGGGTTCGAGTGGGAGTTCCCGCTCACGATCGCTCCGGCCGACGGCGTGCTCCCGCAGGCGGAGCAGACGGTGTCGGGAATCGGTGACGAGACCGACAGCGTGACGTGGACGAATCTCGCGATCGGTACCGTCTACAYGGTCACCGAGGGCGACCTTCCCGAGGGCTGGTCGGGTGGCGAGGTCGTCTGCACCGACGACGACCCCGAGACGACGGGCAACACGTTCGTCGCGACGCCGGGCGCCTCGCTCACCTGCGAGGTCACCAACGACGTCGTGCCGCCGACGGGCCTGATCACGAAGGACCTCACCTCCATCGAGCAGAAGACCGACGGCACCTGGGACCTCGTCTACGAGGTGACGGTCACCAACCAGAGCCCGGTCGCGCCGCTCGTCTACGACCTCGACGACGAGCCGTACTTCGGCGTCGGCGTCGTGATCAACGACTCGTCGGCGACGGGACCGTCGGATGAAGCCGCGAACTGGGACGCCGAGGCGTCGAACTTCGTGCTGGCCCGCGACGAGTCGGTCGCGGCATCCGGAACCGACACCTACACCGTCACGATCAACGCGACCGTGCCGGAGCAGGTGTACGAGACCAGCCAGGACATCTGCCAGCCGGGTGACACCGAACCGGGCGGATTCCGCAACACGGCGTTCCTGACCGTCGGCGAGGGCGAGCCGCAGGCTGCCACCGACTGCGACGAGCCCGGACGCACGACGGTCACCAAGGAGATCGTGGGATCGCCCGAGAACCTCGGCGGGGGCGACTGGAAGGTCGTCTACCACGTCGTGGTGACGAGCGAGAGCGCCGACCTCGATCTGTACTACGACCTCGAGGACGAACTCGGATTCCCCGATGGCGTCACCATCGACGACGGCGACGCCGTTGCGACCAACGACGCCGGCGTCGACACGTCCGATTGGAACGGTGACGACGTCACGGTCCTCGCCGACGACGAGGTCATCGCACCGCTCGCCGTGCACACCTACACGATCACCGTCGTGGCGAACGTGGTGAACGTCACCGATCTCGATGACGTCGCCTGCCTCGCCTCGACGAGCGGCCACGGGTTCTTCAACGGGGCGACGCTGGTGAACGGCACGATCGTCACCGACGTCGACGCGTGCGCGACGATCCCGGTCGGGCGCATCCAGCTCCAGAAGACGGTCGACAACTCGGCCCTCGAGGCGATCCTCAGCCGGATCGACCTCGGCGGGGTGACGCCGGGATCGCTCTCGGTGCTGACGCCCGGCGACTGGAACCTGACCGGCGACAACGCCGCGAAGGCGACGCAGCTGCTGGTCGCTGGTGACGCGGGCCTCGTGTTCACGGTGCCGACCGGTGACTACTCGCTGCTGGAGGCGATCTCCCAGGCGAAGGCGAACTACCCGCTCCTCGCGTACTACTTCAACGGCGATTGGCGATGCGGCATCGACGGCGGCGCGAAGGTGGACACCGATGACGTCGGTACCGTCACCCTCGGCCACCTGACCAGCTGTGCCGTCGAGAACGAGGCGGAGTCGGTCGACGTCAGCCTCGAGAAGGCGTACGAGCTGGCCGAGGGCGCGACCGCGGTCGACGCCGGCGATGAGTTCGACTACGTGCTCACGGTGCGGAACAACGGAACGCTCCCGGTCGCCGAGCTCGACATCGCCGACACGATCGATGCGCGCTTCGCGATCACGGGTGCCGCGGACTTCGACGGACTCGGCACCTGGAGCGAGTCGACCGTCGGCAACGAGTTCGCCGCCCACGGCGTCGGCCCGTTCGCACCCGGTGAGGTCGTGACGGTGCACATCCCGGTCACGATGCTCCAGCCCGCCCCGGTCGAGGCGCCCGGCGTCGTCGGACCGAACGATCCGCCGCCCGTGGTGGAGCCGGTCGACCTCGGGGACATCCCGAACGAGGCGTGCGTCGCGATCACGCCGACCGAGGGCGCCCTGGCGGACCTCATCTCGACGAACGACTGCGATGACGTCGACGTGCCGCAGAAGGCCATCGACGCCGGCGCCTACCCGCGCTGCGTGAACGACGTGCCGTACCTGTACCTCGACATCAAGGTCTCGGACAGTGTCACGCCCGGGCCGATCACGGTCACGTGGGTCTCGGGTGACGGCACGCTCACCTACGAGGTCGTCGTCCCCTGGGAGGACCGGAACGAGCCGCTGCTCTGGCCGGGCGCCGCGGTCGACGCGAACGGCATCCCGTACCAGTTCCCGGGATGGCGCCCGATCACCGAGCAGGACCTGATCACGCCGCCGACTCCGGGCACGCGGTTCCTCGACCTCATCCTGGATGAGACCGTGCCGACGTACCCGTGGCGCGACATGGTGAACCCCGCGACGGTGACCTTCTCGATCAACCCGAGCCAGGCCGTCCTGGTCACCTACCCGCAGGCGCTGCCGGCGTGCGCGATCGTGCGTCCGCCCGACCTCGACATCGAGAAGACGGCGAGCGTCTCGTCGACGGCGCCGGGCGGCGACTACGAGTACACGCTGAAGGTCACCTCGGTGGGAACCGGAGGAGCGGAGCCCGTCGAGATCTTCGACGCGATCCCGACCGACCTGCGGGTGGACTCGATCGACACGGCGCCGGCGCCGGCGTTCCCCCGCTGGGAGGACTGCCAGGTGACGGGCAAGGACAGCGCCGGCTATGGTGGCGTGCTCCACTGCGACCTCCTGGGCGTGCTGGGGCCGAACCTCCCGACGGCGCCGCCGATCACCCTCGGCGTGCACGTGAACCCGGCGAGCCACGCGACGTCGATCTCGAACACCGGTGAGGTGTGCTGGGACGATGCGGATGCCCCGGCGGACGCGGAAGCGGTGATCACGTGTGCAGATGACACCGTCGACGTGCCGGTGAAGCAGGCGGCGATCGCCTCGACCGGGCTCGACGTCACGCCGTTCGTCTGGGGCGGTGGGGTGCTCGCCCTCCTGGGCGCGGTGCTCGTGGGCCTGACGATCATCCGACGACGCCGGGAGGGTCGCATCCAGGCCTGAGGCCGCGGGGAAACGAACCCGGTGGGGC
>NZ_JBFUCL010000136.1:0-9152 GCF_056405255.1 Agromyces sp. P1_H4
CACGAGGATCGACGGGCCGGCACCGGACACCACGGCAGGATGCCCCGCGGCACGGAGCAGCCGGATGAGCCGGTCGGTCTCCGGCATGGCCTGCGCGCGGTAGTTCTGGTGCAGCTTGTCCTCCGTCGCCTGGAGCAGCAGCTCCGGGCTCTGGATGAGCGCCGCCACGAGGAGCGCCGACCGGGACACGTTGAAGACGGCGTCGGAGTGCGGCACCGACTCGGGCTGGAGCGACCGCGCGAGCGCCGTGGACATCTCGTGTTCGGGCACCAGCACCAGTGGCGAGACGCCCCGGTGCACGATGAGCTTCTTGTGGCGCGGCCCCTCGGGGGTGACCCACGCGATCGTCAGGCCGCCGAACAGCGCCGGCGCGACGTTGTCGGGGTGGCCCTCGAGTTCGGTCGCGAGCTCGAGGAGCTCGTCGGGCGTGAAGGACACGACCCCGTCGAGCAGTCCCCTCGCCGCCATCACGCCGGCGACGATCGCGGCGCCCGAGGAGCCGAGTCCGCGGCCGTGCGGGATCGCGTTGTGCGCCTCGAGGCGGATGGTGGGCATCGGCACGCCCGCGTACGCGAAGGTGTGCGCCATGGCGCGCACGACGAGGTGCGACTCGTCGAGCGGCACCTCGCCCGCGCCGACGCCGTGCACCTCGATGAGGTGCGCCGGTGCATCGATCGCCTCGACGTCGAGCTCGTCGTAACGCGCGAGCGCGAGGCCGAGGGTGTCGAAGCCGGGGCCGAGGTTCGCCGACGTCGCCGGCACCTTCACGTGCACCCGGCGGCCGATGAGCGAGGCCTCCACGGCTCCGCCCGGCACGACCGCGGCGCTCGTCATGACGTGAGTCCGAGCACCTGGGCGATCTGCGCGGTGTCGACCGGCACCACCGTGGGCTGCACGTCCGAGCCGTCTGCGGTGCGCAGGGCCCACTGGGGGTCCTTCAGTCCGTGGCCCGTGACGGTCAGCACGACGCGGGCGCCCGCGGGCACCACCCCGGCCGCCGAGCGCTCGAGGAGTCCGGCGACGCTGATCGCCGACGCGGGCTCGACGAAGATGCCGACCTCGGCCGAGAGGATGCGCTGCGCCTCGAGGATCTTGTCGTCGTCGATGGCCCCGAAGTAGCCGCCCGACTCGTCGCGCGCCTGCAGGGCGAGCTCCCACGACGCGGGATTGCCGATGCGGATGGCGCTCGCGATCGTGTCGGGGTCGCGGACGACCTCGCCGCGCACGATGGGTGCGGAGCCGGACGCCTGGAAGCCGAACATGCGAGGCAGCCGCGTCGCGTTGCCCGCCGCGATGTCCTCGCGGTAGCCGCGCGTGTACGCGGTGTAGTTGCCGGCGTTGCCGACGGGGATGAAGTGGAAGTCGGGCGCGTCGCCGAGCACCTCGACGACCTCGAACGCGGCGGTCTTCTGCCCCTCGATGCGGTCGTTGTTCACCGAGTTCACGAGGTGCACCGGGTAGTTGGCGGCGAGGTCGCGGGCGATGTCGAGGCAGTCGTCGAAGTTGCCCTGCACCTGCAGCAGCTCCGCGTTGTGCGCGATGGCCTGGCTCAGCTTGCCCATGGCGATCTTGCCCTCGGGCACCAGCACCGCGGCCTTGATGCCGGCGTGCGTCGCGTAGGCGGCGGCCGATGCGGACGTGTTGCCGGTGGACGCGCAGATCACGACCTTCGCGCCGCCCTCGACGGCCTTCGTCACGGCCATCGTCATGCCGCGGTCCTTGAACGAGCCGGTCGGGTTCATGCCCTCGAACTTCACCCACACGTCGGCGCCGGTGCGGCGCGAGAGTGCGGGAGCCGGGAGCAGCGGCGTGCCGCCCTCACCGAGGGTGACGACGGGCGTGGCATCCGTGACGTCGAGCCGGTCGGCGTACTCGCGGATGACGCCGCGCCACTGGCGCGACCCTGCCTTGGGGGTGGGGTGGTTCACACTGCTCCTTCGACTCGGAGGACGGACGCGACGGATGCGACGACTGGGCTCTGGGCGAGGGCGGCGACGGTCTCGGCGAGCGCGGACTCCTTCGCCTCATGCGTCCCGATGACCAGCGTAGCCCGCTCGGCCTCGCCGCTGACGCTCTGCTGCAACTGCTCGACCGAGACGCCGTGCTCGGCGAACACGTGCGCGATCTGCTCGAGCACCCCGCGCTCGTCGGCGACCTCGAGCGTGATCGCGTAGCGCGTGGTGATGCGGCCGATGTCGAGCACGGGAAGCTCGGCGTGGGTGGACTCGGCGGTGCCGGGGCCGCCGATGACGTGGCGCCTCGCGATGGCCACGAGGTCGCCGAGCACGGCGGAGGCGGTCTGCACTCCCCCGGCGCCGGCGCCGTAGAACATGAGCGGACCGGCCGCTGCGGCCTCGACGAACACGGCGTTGTTGGCGCCGTGCACGGCGGCCAGCGGGTGGCTGCGGGGCACGAGCGCCGGGTAGACGCGGGCGGACACGCCCTCCTCGCCGGTCTCGTCGTCGACGAGCCGTTCGCAGATCGCGAGGAGCTTCACGACGAAGCCCGCCCGTCGAGCCGAGTCGACCTGCTCCGCGGTGACGCCCGTGATGCCCTCGCGGTGCACGGCGTCGACCGGCACGCTCGTGTGGAACGCGAGGCTCGCGAGGATCGCGGCCTTCTGCGCCGCGTCGTAGCCGCCGATGTCGGCCGTGGGATCGGCCTCGGCGTAGCCGAGCTCGGTCGCCGTGGCGAGGGCGTCCTCGAGGGAGGCGCCCGTGGTGTCCATGCGGTCGAGGATGAAGTTCGTCGTGCCGTTCACGATGCCGAGGATGCGCTCGATGCGGTCGCCGGCGAGGCTGTCGCGGAGCGGCCGGATGATCGGGATCGCCCCACCCACTGCCGCCTCGTACGAGAGCTGCGCGCCGACCTGCTCCGCCGCGGCGAAGAGTTCGGGGCCGTGGTTGGCGAGCAGCGCCTTGTTGCCGGTGACCACGTCGGCGCCGGAGGCGATCGCGGCCAGCACGAGCGTGCGGGCCGGCTCGATGCCGCCCATCAGCTCGATCACGATGTCGGAGCCGAGGATGAGCGCCTCGGCGTCGGTGGTGAGCAGCTCGGCCGGGAGGTCGGCGTCGCGCCTGGCGGCCGGGTCGCGCACGGCGATGCCGACGAGCTCGATACGGGCGCCGATGCGCTGCGTGAGCTCGTCCGAGTGCTCGAGGAGCAGCCGCGCGACCTGCGACCCCACTGATCCGGCGCCCAGGAGTCCCACTCGGATGGTGCGGTACTCGATCATGCGTGAGCCCCTTCTGCGGCGTCGGAGCGGTCGGATGCCTCGAGGCCGGCGTCACGGGCGAGGAGGTCGGCCTCGGTCTCACCGCGGACGATGACGCGCGCCACCCCGTCGCGCACGGCGACGACCGCCGGCCGGGGCACATGGTTGTAGTTGTTGGCCAGCGACCAGCAGTACGCGCCGGTGGCGGCGACCGCGAGGAGGTCGCCGGGCGTCACGTCGTGCGGCAGGTACTCGGCATCGACCACGATGTCGCCCGATTCGCAGTGCTTGCCCGCGATGCGGAAGAGGGCGGGCGGGGCATCCGACTCGCGGGAGGCGATGCGGGCCGAGTAGTGCGCGCCGTAGAGGGCCGTGCGCAGGTTGTCGCTCATGCCGCCGTCGACCGAGGCGTAGTGGCGCCAGCCGCCCTCGATCGGCACAGGCTTGACCGTGCCGACGGTGTAGAGGGTGACGCCGGCGGTGCCGACGACGGAGCGGCCCGGCTCGAACGCCAGCTTCGGCAGCGGCACGCCGTGCACGCGGCATCCGGACGCGACGGCCTCGGCGATGCCGAGCGCGATCTCCTCGATGGGGGTCGGGTCGTCGGCGGCCGTGTAGGCGATGCCGAAGCCGCCGCCGAGGTTCAGCTCGGGCAGCGGGCTCACGCGCGCGAGCTCGGCGTGCGCGGCGAGCAGTCGCTCGGCCGACTCGGCGAATCCGGCGGACTCGAAGATCTGGGATCCGATGTGGCAGTGCAGGCCGAGGAAGTCGAGCGAGGCGTGCGACCGGATGCGCGTGCCGAGCTCCACGGCGCGGTCGAGCGAGACGCCGAACTTCTGGTCCTCGTGCGACGTCGCCAGGAACTCGTGCGTCGACGCGTGCACGCCGCTGTTCACCCGAAGGCGCACCCGCTGGACGAGACCGGCCCGCGCGGCGGCCTCCGCGACCCGCTCCATCTCCACCTCGCTGTCGATGACGATCGTGCCGACGCCGGCGGCGACCGCCCGCTCGATCTCGGCCACCGACTTGTTGTTGCCGTGGAAGCCGATGCGCGCGGGGTCCGCCCCCGCGGCGAGCGCGATGGCGAGCTCGCCGCCGGTGCACACGTCGACCCCGAGCCCGGCCTCGGTCACCCAGCGGACGATGGCGCCGGAGAGGAACGCCTTGCCCGCGTAGTACACGGTCGCAGAGGTGCCGACGGATGCCGCAGCCGCCTGCAGCGCGGCGAGCATGCGAGCCGCACGGGCCCGCACGTCGGCCTCGTCGACGACGTACAGCGGCGTGCCGAACCGCTCGGCGAGTTCGGTGACCGGGAGCCCGCCCAGCACGAGTCGGCCGTCGGCGTCGCGGTGGGCGCGCTCGGGCCACACCTTCGGTGCGAGGGCGTTGGCGTCATCGGGCGTGCGGAGCCATGGGGGTGCTGCGTCGGTGGATGCCACGGGGAAACCTCAACGTGATGCGGAGAATCGACGGGGTCGCTCGCGGCGAGCGAACCCGGATTGGTTCCTGAAGCCTGCTGCGTACCGCCCTTGTGGGGCGGCCTTGCCCGCGAGTCTATCGAGGCCCCGGTGGCCCGCCGAAATCGGGTGACGGACCGCGTCGTGCCCGGCCGCGGGTCCGCCGCGGGCACGCATGGCCGATCAGCGGGCGGGGCAGGAGCCCGTCTGCGAGAGCGTGGCCTGGTCGAGGCGCAGGCCGTCGCCCTCGAGCGTGACCACCGCGCCGGTCGGGGCGACCGCGATCTGCTGCACCTCGACGCCCTCGGGAAGGTACTGGGCGACGCACACGGGCACCGGGTCGTCGCCGAGCAGGCGGTCGACGAGGCCCGACACGTCGAACGAGCCGCCGCCGCTGCCGAGCTCCACGCCGACCGGCTCGAGCAGCACCGTGTCGCCCGCCGCGGTGGGCCGCGCCGTGACCGTGTAGTCGATCGGGAAGCCGAGCAGGCTCACGGAACCGGTGTAGCCGACGGTGCCGTCGCCGAACGTCAGGTCGCCGTCGACGCCCTCGATGCCCTGCGAGGCCACAAGCTGGTTGACCGCCTCGGGCGACGCCTGGATGGTGGCGGTCAGCTGCCCGACCGGCGACGCGAGGTCGACGGGAACGTCTTGGGCGACCACGTCGACGCTGACCGGCACGCCCTGCACGGCGAGCGCGGGGGCCGAGAGCTCCACCTGCTCCATGCTGCCCGAGAGGTACTGCGCGAGCACCGAGAAGCCGCCGATCGTGACGTCGACGTCGCCGCTCACCTCGTCGGGCAGGTTCGCCTGGATCTCCTGGGCGACGCGGGCCTCGGCGACGTTGCGGATGACGATGTCGGCGACCACGACGAGCGCGACGAGGGCGACCACGATCGCGATCACGGTGATCCAGACGCGGGCGGCGCGAGAGAGCCGGCGGCGCCGGGGCGCGGCATCGGCGTCGGCGTCGGCATCGGCGTCGGCCTCAGCGACCGTGGGATCCGCGGACGGCGCGGGTGCAGCGGCCGGGGCGGGCGCGGCCGGGGTGGCAGTCGCGGGCGCGATGACCTCGGTCRCCTGCTCGTCGGCGGGGATCACGGCCGTGGCCCCCTGGTCGTCGGCTGCGGCATCCGTCGGCTGCGACTCGTCGTCGCGGCCCGGCCCGGCGCTCACATCCGCTCCGGAGCGGAGACGCCGAGCAGGTCGAGGCCGTTGCGGATGACCTGGCCCGTCGCGTCGTTCAGCCAGAGCCTCGTGCGATGGAGGTCGCCGATCGGTTCGTCGCCGAGGGGCAGCACCCGGCAGTTGTCGTACCAGCGGTGGTAGAGCCCGGCGAGCTCCTCGATGTAGCGCGCGACCCGGTGCGGCTCGCGCAGCTCTGCGGCCTGCACCACGATGCGCGGGAACTCCTGCAGGGCGCCGAGCAGCGCCGACTCCGTCTCGTGCCCGAGCAGCTCGGGCGCGAACGACGAGCGGTCGAGGCCGACGGATGCCGCGTTGCGGTCGACCGCGGCCGTGCGCGCGTGGGCGTACTGCACGTAGAAGACGGGATTGTCGTTCGTGCGACGGGTGAGGATCTCGGGGTCGATGGTGAGCGGCGAGTCGGCGGGGTAGCGCGCGAGGGTGTAGCGCAGCGCATCGGTGCCGAGCCAGGCCTGCAGGTCGTCGAGCTCGATGATGTTGCCGGCGCGCTTGGAGAGCTTGGCGCCGTTGATGCTCACGAGCTGGCCGATGAGCACTTCGATGTCCTTCTCGGGATCATCGCCCGCGGCCCCCGCGAGCGCCTTCAGGCGRTGCACGTAGCCGTGGTGGTCGGCGCCGAGGAGGTAGATCTTGTGCGCGAAGCCGCGGTCGCCCTTGTCGAGGTAGTAGGCCGCGTCGGCCGCGAAGTACGTGTAGGCGCCGTTGCTGCGGCGGATCACCCGGTCCTTGTCGTCGCCGAAGTCGGTCGTGCGCACCCACACCGCGTCGTCCTCGTCGAAGACGTGGCCCTGCGCGCGCAGGCGCTCGACGGCGGTGTCGACGTCGGACAGGCCGTCGTCGCCCTTCACCTGCAGCCGGCGCTCGCTCGTCCAGACGTCGAAGTGCACGTTGAACCGGTCGAGCGACGCGCGGATCTCGTCGAGCTGGAGCTCGTAGGCGATCTCGGTGGCGGTGTGCAGCGCGACGGCCTCGTCGAGTTCGAGGAGGTTCGGCTCGCGCTCGAGCACCCGGGCAGCGAGGTCGGCGATGTAGCTTCCCGGGTAGCCGCCCTCGGGGGCGGGCTCGCCCTTCGCGGCCGCCAGCACGGACAGGCCGAAGTTGTCCATCTGCGTGCCGGCGTCGTTGATGTAGTACTCGTTGGCGACCTCGGCACCCGCGGCACGGAGCACCCGGCCGATCGAGTCGCCGAGCGCGGCCCAGCGGGTGTGGCCGATGTGGAGGGGGCCGGTCGGGTTCGCCGAGACGAACTCGAGGTTGATGCGCGCGCCGCCGGCGAGCGAGTCGCCGTGCCCGTAGGCCGGCCCCGCGTCGACGATGGCCTTCGCGAGCGCACCCGCCGCCGCGGCATCCAGCCGGATGTTGATGAACCCCGGCCCGGCCACCTCGGCGCTCGCCACGCCGTCGATGCCGCCCAGGTCTGCGGCGAGCTCGGTGGCGATCTCGCGCGGGTTGGACCCGAGGGGCTTCGCCACCCGCATCGCGATGCTCGAGGCCCAGTCGCCGTGCTCGCGCAGCTTGGGCCGTTCGAGGGTGACCTGGGACGGCACGAGCTCCAGCTCGACCTCGGATCCGGCCTCCCGACGTCGCGCGACGAGGCCGTTCACCAGGTCGAACAGGGCACGCGAAAGATCGTCAGGAGTCACCCGCAAATCCTACCGGTCGTGGTTGGTAGGGTTCGTCACATGCCGCGCTCGCTTTCGCCCTTCCGAATCCGTTCCTCCGGCCTCGCACTGCTCGCCGCGGCATCCGTCGCGTTGCTCGCCGGCTGCACCCCCGGGCCCGCCGAACCCAGCGGGTCCGAGGCGCCGACCGGCACGGCCACGGCGTCCGCGAGCCCGACCGCCGCGCCCGAGCCGACCGAGACGGCCGAGCCCGCGATCCCGTTCGCGATCGACTGCGACGCGCTCGTCACCGCCGACCAGCTCTACGCGTTCAACCCGAACTTCGGCACCGACCCCGGCTACGAGCCGTCGGCGGCCAACGTCGTCGCCGTCGTCGAGGAGGACGAGGGCACGGCCTGCGGCTACCTCAACCAGACGAGCGGCGAGGTCATCGAGATCGCCGTCGCCACGCCGACCACCACCGCGGGCGAGGCGCGCCGCAACGCGGCCGCGACGACGAGCAAGCCCGTGCCCACCTACGGCACGCCCCCCGACGTCGAGGGGTACTTCCTGCAGGCGGGCGGCACCGGCGAGGCGCAGGTGTTCCACGGCCCCTACTGGATCGTGGTCGACTCCGCCGCGATCTTCGAGCCGGGCGACGCCCAGCAGCTCGTGACCGCCGTGCTCGGCAACCTGCCGGCGGCCTGACGGGCAGCACCGTGACGGCCAACTCCGCGACCGGCACGCCCTCCTGGCTGGGGGCCGTGAACGACCGCGCGGGCCTCGCGGTGCTCCTCGACCACGGCCCGCTCACCCGGAACCGCATCTGCGAGCTCGTCGGCGTCTCGAAGCCGACGGCGTCGCAGATGATGTCGCGCCTGCTCGCGGCCGGCTGCATCGAGGAACGCGGGACCACGTCCGGCTCGGCCGGCCGCAGTGCGGTCGTCTACGCGGCCCGCACCGACCGGCCGCTCGGAGTCGCCCTCGACCTCGACGCGTTCGAGCTCCGGGCGAGCGTCGTCGACGCGACCGGCGCCGACCGGCCGGTGATCCGCATCGAGCTGCCACGCGACCCGACCGAGCGATCCGCCGTCGAGGAGGTGTCGCGGGCGATCGCCGAGGCGAGCGCTGCGGCCGGCACGGATCCCGCCGTGGTGCACTCCATCTGCGTGGGCATCCCGGGGTACGTCGACCCCGGGCCCACGGGCGAGCTGTTCAGCGAGACCCTGCCCGGCTGGCCGGTGCGCGGACTGAAGTCGATCCTCGAGGAGGAGCTCGCGCGCTCGGTCTACGTGGAGAACGACGTGAATCTCGCGGCCGTCTCGGAGCGCGAGCACGGCGCCGGCGCGGACAGTGACGTGTTCGCCCTCCTCTGGCTCGGCAACGGCGTCGGCGCCTCGTTCGACGTCGCGGGCGACCTGCACCGCGGCAGCTTCGGCGGTGCGGGCGAGATCGGCTTCCTCCCGGTGCCCGTCGACGCGCATGCCCTCGACCCGAGCGCCCGCACCTCGCAGGACCTCGTGGGCGGGCGCGCGGTCGCGCTCCTCGCGCGTCATCACGGCCTCGACGTGCACGGCTACCATGCGGCTCGGGCCGCACTCGCGGCGCCCGACGCCGAGGCGGCACGTCGGGCGGTGTTCCACGACCTCGCCGAGCGCGTGGCCTGGGTGGCCC
>NZ_JBFUCL010000137.1:0-9148 GCF_056405255.1 Agromyces sp. P1_H4
GACTGCGCACGGTGGTCATCGAGTCCCTAGCGCCCGGTGGCCAGGCCGGCACCTCCACGCGCATCGAGAACTACACCGGATTCCCGTTCGGGATCTCGGGAGACGACCTCGCGAGCCGGGCGCTGAAGCAGGCGAAGCGCCTCGGCGCCGAGATCGTCGTCACCCGCAGCGTCGAGGCGATCCGCCCTCACGGTGGACAACGCGACGCGGGGCGCGACGCAGCACCGGACGTGTTGCTCGACGAGGCGCGCGACCCCGTGCACGAGGTCGTCCTCGATGGCGGCGAGACTCTGCGGGCCCGGGTCGTCATCGCGGCCACCGGCGTCGAATGGCGCACGCTGCCCCTGCCCGCGGTCGACCGCTATCTCGGCAACGGCGTCTTCTACGGCGCCGCGCGCAGCGACGCGGCCATCGCGAAGGGCGCCGACGTCTGCATCATCGGTGCGGGCAACTCGGCGGGGCAGGCCGCGCTGTTCTTCTCCCGGCACGCCCGATCGGTGACGATGCTCGTGCGCGGCAGTTCGCTCGAGGCGAGCATGTCGCGCTACCTCATCGACCAGATCGCCGCCAACGACGGCATCCGCGTCGAGACGCGCAGTGAGGTCGTGGGCCTGCACGGCGAGGGGAGCCTCGAGGGCGTCGACGTCGTCGACCGGGCCACCGGGCGGACCTCCCGGCGCAGCTTCCCGGTCGTCTTCGTGATGATCGGCGCGAATGCCGTCACCGACTGGCTGCCCCCAGAGATCGCGCGCGACGCGCACGGCTTCGTGCTCACGGGCGCGGATGCCTCGGCCGCCGAGGCGTGGACGGCCGATCGTCGTCCGTTCGCGCTCGAGACGAGCACGCCCGGGATCTTCGCCGTGGGCGACGTGCGCTCGGGGTCCGTCAAGCGCGTCGCGGCGGGCGTCGGCGAAGGCGGCATGGCGATCGCGTACGCGCATCAGTACCTCGCGCTGGAACGCCAGGTCGGCTCCGCCTGAGCTCAGCCCTTGGTCGCGCCCGCCGTGAGGTCGGCCTTCCAGAACCGCTGGAGCGAGACCATGAGCACGACGAGCAGCACCACCGACACGGCCGACCCGGTCACCACCAGGGTGGTGAACGACGGATCGCGCTGGGTCTGCGAGTTCCACAGGGTCAGGCCGAGCGTGATCGGGAATCGCTTCGGGTCGCTCAGCATCACCAAGGGAAGCAGGTAGTTGTTCCAGATCGTCACGAACTGGAAGAGGAAGATCGTCACGATCGCCGGGGTCATCATGCGCGCGGCGATCGAGCCGAAGATGCGCAGGTCGCCGGCGCCATCGATGCGGGCGGCCTCGATGACCTCGTCGGGCACCGAGGCGTTCGCGTGGATGCGCGCGAGGAAGACGCCGAACGGGCTCACCATGCACGGCAGGAGCACGCTCCAGTAGCTTCCGGTGAGGCCGACCGAGTTGAGCAGGAAGTACAGCGGCAACGCGATGACCGTCGCCGGCACGAGCACGCCGCCGAGGATCGTCCAGAAGACCGCCTCCTTCGCCGGGAAGTCGTACTTCGCGAACGCGTAGCCGGCCGCCGTCGAGATGACCGTCGCCACCAGGGCGCCGACCCCTGAGTACAGGATGCTGTTCAGGATCCAGACCGAGAAGGCGCCGTCGTCCTGGGTGAACAGGGCGACGAGGTTCTGCCACGCCTGCGGGCTGTCGGAGAACCAGAGCCCGAACGTCGAGGAGAGGTCGCCCGGCGACTTGGTCGCCGCGATCAGCACCCAGGCGATCGGCAGCAGGAAGTACGCCGACGCCACGACGAGTGCGGCGTTCACCAGCACGGTGCCGGCCGCGCCAGTGCGGGTGGCGGGTGGTCGTCGGTTGGGCGCTGCTGCGCCGGATGCCGCGGGGCCGGCCGGTCGGCGGGTGCGCGCGACGGGGCGGGCGGGGGCGTCGGTGGTCACCATGCGCGGTTCCCCTTCCGGTTCACGACGCGGAGGAACAGGGCCGAGAAGGCGAACGCGAGGAGCGCCACGATCACGGCCATCGCCGCCGCGAGGTTCGGGTTGCCCTGCGAGAACGCCTGGTTGTAGGCGGCGAGGTTGGGCGTGTAGTCGGAGCTGATGGCGGTGGTGAGCGGGCGGAGCACGAGGGGCTCGACGAACAGCTGCAGCGTGCCGATGATCGTGAAGAGGGTGATGAGCACGATCGAGGGGCGGATGAGCGGCAGCTTGATGTGCCAGATCATGCGCCACTCGCCGGCGCCGTCGAGCCGGGCGGCCTCGTACAGCTCGGAGGGAATGGCGTCGAGCGCCGCGATGAGGATGAGCATGTTGTAGCCCGCGAACCCCCACAGGGCGATGTTCGCGATGGCGAAGAGCACCGCGTCGCTCGACAGCGGATCGACGTCGATGCCGACCGCGCCGAGCGACTGCAGCACCGGGCTGGTGGCCGGGATGTACAGGAAGCCCCAGAGCAGCGCGGCGATCACGCCGGGAACGCCGTAGGGCATGAAGTACGTCACGCGGAAGGCCCGCGGGAACCGCGCGGCCGCGGCGCCCAGGAGGAGCGCCAGTGCCAGGGCCGAGACCACCATGAGCGGCACCTCGATCGCCGAGAAGGCGACGAGGCGGCCGAGGCTCGCGACGAACGAGGGGGTCGACAGCGCGGCGGCGTAGTTGTCGAGGAACACGAACTCCCGGGTGGGGGCGGTGAGTCCCAGGCCGCTCGACTGCTGGGAGAACATGCTGTCGACCACCGCGAAGATGATCGGGGCGACGAAGAACGCCGCGAACATCACGAGGAACGGCACGAGCAGCACCCAGAGGGCGGCCGCGGGCCRGTGACGTCGACGCGGTGGGGCGGTGGCAGTGGCGGACACGGCGGTGCTCCTCGGGTGATGGACGATCGGATGCCGCGGGGGTGCGGCCGTGGAAGGCGAGCCGGCGGCCCGGCCGGAGCCGGACCGCCCGCCCGGGTCACTCGGCGACCGAGATGCCCTTGTCCTCGAGGGCGGCGACGAAGTCCGCCTGGGTGGCGATGTAGGCGTCGGTGAGCGGCGTGCCCGCCTCGACGGCCGCCTTGACGTTGTCGGTCAGCGAGGCGAACAGCGTCTGCGACAGCGGCGGCCACTTCCACGTCGCGGCGACCGCGGCATCCGACTCGGCGAAGACGTCCCAGATGTCCTGGCCGCCGTAGAACGCGAACACCTCGGGGTCGTCCTGGAGGCTCTCGATCGCGCCGAGGTCGGTGATCGCGGGCCATCCGGCGCCGATGCTCGTGAGGGTGCTCACGCTGCCGGGATCGCTGTTCAGCCAGAGCGCGAACTCGGCCGCCTCCTCCGGGTGCTCGGAGCCCTTCAGCACGACGTTGGCCGAGCCGCCGGCCCACGTCGCCGACACGGTCTCGCCGTCGGACCACTGCGGCATGGGCGCGACCGCCCAGCTGCCCGCGGTGTCGGGCGCGGTGCCGCGCACGATCGCATCGGCCCACGAGCCCGAGATCCACGACGCGACGTTGCCGTTCTGGAGGTCGGCGTTCCACTCGCTCGAGAAGTCGGCCTCGACCTTCACGAGGTCCTCGTCGAGAAGTCGCTGCCAGAACTCGGCGACCTTCAGCGTCGCCTCGTCGTCGATGCCGACCTTCCACGCGTCGCCCTCGGTGGCGAACCACTCGCCCCCGCCCTGCTGGGAGAGCCCGATCAGCCAGGGCGCCTGGTTGAACGCGAACGCCGCGATGTAGCGGTTGGGGTCCGAGGCGTGGATCGCCTTGGCCGCCTCGTAGTACTCCTCCCACGTGGTGGGTGCCGCGAGGCCGAGGGAGTCGAAGATGTCCTTGCGGTAGAACTGGCCGAGCGGCCCGGAGGCCTGCGGGATCGCGTAGACGTGGTCGTCGAACACGCCCGTCTGCCACTGCCAGTCGGTGAAGCGGTCGGCGTCGTCGGCCACGTAGTCCGTGATGTCCTCGAGTGCGCCGTTGACCAGGAAGTCGGGGATGGCGTCGTAGCCGACCTGCGCGACGTCGGCGGGGTTCCCGGCCTGCACGGCGGAGAGCATCTTGGCGTACCCGCCGTCGGGGCCGGCCGTGATCGTCTCGAGCTCGACGTGGATGTCGTCGTGCGCGTCGTTGAAGGCGTCGACGGCCTGGTCGATGTTCGGGACCCAGGACTGGAAGGTGAGCTCGACGGGTTCGTCCGCTGAACCGGACTCGCCGCCCGAGCACGACGCGAGGGCGAGCGTTGCGACGACGGCGCCCGCGAGGATCGCGGTGGTGCGCAGGCGCCGGTGGTCACGCTGTGGCATGGAGATGCTCCTTTGCATGTGGATGCGTGTTGCATGGTGGATGCGTGCCTGCGATGCAGGCCGATGATGCGGTGCGGAAAGCGACGCTACGCCGCGCGGCGCACGCGCCCCATAGGGGATCGACCCGCGGGCATGGACATTTCCACGGTGGGGAACGCCAGCGCGCCCCGGCACGCGCGCTGCTCGGCCGTTGACGGAATGAAACGTCTCAGGCTACGGTGCGGGGAAGCGTTTTCCGCGCCGATTCCCATGATGAGGTGCGGACACCCAACACACCTTGGAGGACGATGATGTTCACGACCCGACGGATGCGTCGCGTGCTGGCGGTTGCCGCGGCATCCGGTGCCACCGTGCTCGCGCTGGCCGGATGCGCCGGCGGCGGCACCGGTGGCGGCAGCGAAGCGGCCTACGACCCCGACGAGGAGGTCACGCTGACCTTCACGTGGTGGGGCAACGACGACCGTGCCCAGCGGTACCAGAAGCTCATCGACGCGTTCGAGGCCGAGCACCCGAACATCACGATCGAGGGCACGTTCACCGATTTCCCCTCGTACTGGGAGAAGCGCCAGACCGAGGCCGCCGGCGGCGGGCTGCCCGACGTGTGGCAGTTCTCCGACTCCTACCTGCGCGAGTACGCGGAGCCCGGGCTCCTGCTCGATCTCGACACCGTCGGCGAGTACGTCGACTTCGACGCGTTCGACGACGGCCTGCGCGCCACCGGCCAGCTCGACGGCGTGCAGTACTCGCTGCCGACGGGCTACAGCGCCTGGGCCATGTTCCTGAACGACGGGCTCGTCGAGCAGGCGGGCGTCGAGCCCTACGAGGGCGGCACGAGCTTCGACGACTACGCCGACTGGATGGCGGAGGTGACCGAGGCCACCGGCGGGGCGGTCTACGGCGGCACCGACCTGACCCAGCGCATCCAGAACTTCGAGAACGTGCTGCGCGCCGACGGCAAGAACCTCTACACCGAGGACGGGGAGCTCGGGTTCACCGAGAAGGACCTGCGGGCCTTCTGGAACTCGGGCGCGGACGCCCGCGAGGGCGTCGTCGTGCCGCAGCAGCGGCTCGAGGAGATCTCGCCCAAGTCGGGCTTCGGCGCCAACCTCACGGCCAGTGAGGCGAGCTGGAGCAACTTCCTCGGCGGCTACCTCGCCGACTCGGGAGCAGAGCACGTGACGCTCGTGGCGCCGCCGACCACCGACCCCGACGCGAAGGACCTCTACCGGCAGGCCGGCCTGCAGGTCGCGATCGCGGCCGACACCGAGCACCCCGAGGCGGCCGCGCTGTGGCTCGACTACGTGGTGAACAGCGAGGAGGCCGGCGAGATCTTCGGTACCACCCTCGGCTTCCCGGCATCCGAGACGAAGCTCGCCGGCACCACCCTCGAGGGCGTCGACGCGCAGGTCGCCGACTACCTCGACTCGGTCGCCGACCGCCTCGGCGAGGCGCCGCCCGTGCCGGTCGTGGGATACGGCTCGCTCGAGCAGACGTTCTGGGACCTCGGCAAGTCGATCGGCCTCGGCGCGCTCAGCGTCGACGACGCGGTCGACCAGTTCTTCACCGAGGCGAAGGTCATCCTGGGCTGAGCTCGGCGGCCGGCAACGTCACCGAGTGGGCGATCCTGGCGCGCATCCAGCGGATGCCGCGCCACGATCGCCCACTCGCACGTCGCGGGGTAGGCTGGAATGCGCTTTCCCGTTCTGGTAGACCCAGTCCCGACCGATCGACGAAGGAGTCCCGTGCACTACGGCGCTGACTACAACCCCGAGCAGTGGCCCGAGGAGATCTGGCCCGAGGATGTCGCGCGCATGCGCGAGGCCGGCGTGACGATGGTGAGCCTCGGCATCTTCGCCTGGTCGCGCATCCAGCCGCGCGAGGGCGAATTCGACTTCGGATGGCTCGACCGGGTGATCGACCTGCTGCACGAGGGCGGCATCGCCGTCGACCTCGCCACGGCCACCGCCTCGCCGCCGCCGTGGGCGAGCGCCGGCTACCCCGAGCTCCTCCCGCAGGACGAGAACGGGGCCACCTACTGGCCGGGCAGCCGCCAGCAGTTCGCTCCCTCTTCGCCCGTGTACCGGCGCCTGGCCGCCGAGCTCGTGACCGCCATCGCGGAGCGGTATGCGCAGCATCCGGCCGTCGTCATGTGGCACGTCAACAACGAGTACGGCTGCCACTTGAACATGGACTTCTCGGATGCCGCGCGCGACGCGTTCCGGCGCTGGCTGGCCGACCGCTACGGCGACGTCGACGCGCTCAACGAGGCCTGGGGCACGAACTTCTGGTCGCAGCGCTACGGATCGTTCGACGAGGTGTTCCCGCCACGCAAGGCGCCGTACAGCCTGAACCCCGGCCAGACGCTCGACTACCGCAGGTTCACGAGCGACATGCTGCTCGAGTGCTACCTCATGGAGCGCGAGATCATCCGGGCGGCCGGGGCGACCCAGCCCATCACCACGAACTTCATGGGCGCGTTCAAGCCCGCGAACTACCAGCAGTGGGCCGAGCACCTGGACCTCGTGAGCGACGACGCCTACCCCGACCCGAACGACCCCGAGTCGTTCCGGGCGGCGGCATTCCAGCGCGACCTCGTGCGCTCACTGAAGCCCGACGTGCCGTGGATCCTCATGGAGCAGTCGACGAACGCGCTGAACTGGCGCCCCTCGAACGCGCCGAAGGCCCCAGGGCAGATGGCGGCCCTCAGCGCGCAGGCGATCGGGCGGGGCGCCGACGGCATCCTCTTCTTCCAGTGGCGGCAGTCCCGGGCAGGCGCCGAGAAGTTCCACTCGGCGATGCTGCCGCACGCCGGCACGGAGACGCGCACCTGGCGCGAGGTCACCGAGCTCGGCGCGCAGCTCGCCGCGCTGCCGACCCTGCCGGCCGGCCGCCGTGACGCCCCGGTCGCGCTCGTGTTCGACTGGGAGAACTGGTGGGCCGTCGAGGCCTCCGACCACCCCCAGAACCGGCTCGACCACCTCGCCGTCGTGCAGCGCTGGTACCGCGCGCTGCACCGCCGCCACGTGCAGGTCGACGTCGTGCCGCCCGAGCGCGTCGACGACCGGTACGCGCTCGCGGTCGCACCGCTGCTCTACCTGTTGCGCGACGAGGGCGCCGCGGCGCTCACCTCGTTCGTCGAGGGCGGCGGACACCTGCTCGCCGGCCCGTTCAGCGACGTCGTCGACGAGCGCGACGCGTTCCGCGACGGCGGGTTCGCGACCCGGCTCGGCCCCCTCTGCGGCATCCGCGTCGAGGACTTCGGCGCCCTCGTGCCACCCGATGCCGCGCCGGGTGAACCAGGCGAACGGGAGGCGCGCTTCGACGGCGCCGTGGGCTCGGGGCTCGGTGCAGCCGTCGGCACCCTCTTCGCCGAGGAGATCGAGGCGACGGATGCCACGGTCGAGGCGACGTTCACGAGCGGCCGCCGCGCGGGGCATCCGGCCCTCACCGTGCGCCGCGCCGGACGCGGGGTCGCCCGCTACCTCGCCACCGTCCCCGACGAGGCCGGCGCCCAGGCCGTCGTCGACCACGTGCTCGCCGACGCGGGCGTCGAACCCGTCGTCGCCGGCCTGCCCGAACACGTCGAGGCGGYGCGACGCGGCGCACTCGTCACGGTCGTCAACCACGGCGGCGACCCGGTCGACGTCGTCGTGCGCGGCACCGACGCGGTCTCGGGCGAAGAGGTCGACGGCGTACGCCTCGGCGCCTTCGACTGGGCCATGGTGGTCGGGCGATGACGGCGAACACCTCAGGGGGTTACGATGCACCCGAGGGCGGAGGAGGTGGTGGCATGCGCGCCGTCATCCTCAGCGGGTCGGGTCGMTACGCCGATCCGTGGCACCGCTTCGCGGAGACCAGCGCGGCGCTCGCGGGAATCATCGGCGGCGCGGGCTACCACGTCGAGGTGAGCGACGACCTGCTCGGCGGGCTCGCCGACCTCGGCGACGCCGACCTGCTCGTCGTGAACGCCGGCAGCCCCGCCAACCCCCAGCCCGAGGGTGAACCCGAACCGCCCGCGCCCACCGACGCCCAGCTCACGGCTGCGGCGGCCGGCCTCGACGCCGCGCTGGCCCGCGGCATCGGCCTCCTCGCCATGCACGCCGCGGCATCGACGCTGCCCGAGCTGCCCGCGTTCGGCCGCGGGCTCGGCGCCCGCTGGATCGAGGGCGCGTCGTGGCATCCGCCCATCGGCGAGGCGACGGTGCACCTCGTCGGCACGCATCCGATCGCCGAGGGGGTCGCCGACTTCACCGTGTTCGACGAACGGTACTCGGGCCTGCGACTCGACGGCGTGATCGAGCCGATCGCCGAGCACGAGGAGGACGGCATGCGGCATCCGCTCGTCTGGGCCCGTGAGCTCGGTGCGTCGCGCGTCGTGTACGACGCGCTGGGACACGACACCCGCTCCTACGACTCGCCCGAGCACCGCGAACTGCTCACCCGCGCGCTCGACTGGCTGTCGCGCGTGCCCGCCCCCACCTTCGACGCGTCGTGACGCGCGTCGTCATCGCTCCCGACTCGTTCAAGGGCACCGCGAGCGCTGCGGATGCCGCGGCGGCGCTCGCGGCGGGATGGCGGGCCGTTCGCCCCGGCGACGTCCTCGTCGAGCGTCCGATGGCCGACGGCGGCGAGGGCACCCTCGACGCGTTCGCCTCGGCGGTTCCCGGCGCCCGGCGCATGCCGGTGACGGTGCGCGGGCCGCTCTCCGACCCCGTCGAGACGTGGTGGCTGCTGCTGCCCGACGGCACGGGCGTGGTCGAGCTCGCCGCGACGTCGGGGATCACGCTCCTCGATCCGCTCGCGCCGCTCGACGCCCACACCGCCGGGTTCGGCGAGGCCATCGCCGCCGCGCTCGACGCCGGCGTGGATCGCCTGCTGCTCGCG
>NZ_JBFUCL010000138.1:0-9119 GCF_056405255.1 Agromyces sp. P1_H4
ATACTCGGGCATGCCGTCGTGGTCGAGGTCGGATGCCGCGAACCACCAGTCCTGTGAGCGGCGGATCACCCCGAGCTGCTCCCGGGCCCAGTCGTCGGCCGGCTCCACCTCCAGTACCTTCGCGAGCGCCCACGCGGCGAGCGGCGGCTTCGTGAGCGGAACCGGCGCCTCGGGATCGGCGATCGCCGAGCCGGCCCTGCGGAGGTTCTCCCGGTCGCTCGGCGGCAGGTCGTCGCTCGTTGCGAGCACGCCGTGCTCGTGCACGACGTCGGGCAGCTGGCCGTCGGCGCTCGGGAACCGGAACGCGAGCTCGAGCTGCTCCCGCGCGAGCCCGGGGTCGCCGTGCCTGAGGCCGACCGCGATGAAGTACGCGTCCCACTGCCAGAGCCCGACGTAGCCGATCTTCGAGGGCACCACCGCACGCGCACGCCCGAGGGACGGCAGTTCCACGATGTTGGCACCGAGCACCCACCAGCAGAACGCGGTCATCGACTGGAGGTCGTCGCGCACCCGCGGGCACCGCGCGAACCAGTCGAGCCAGAGCGCCTCGCTCTCCGCGAGGTCGGCGAGGTGGGTTCCGGATGCCGCGGCGCCGACGCGGCGGTCGGCGGCCACGCCGAATCGCACCGCCGTCGCATCCGTGCCGAGCACGACGTGCGCACTCTCGCCGTCGGGGGTCGTCCACTCGATCGAGACCCCGGCCGCGCCAGTCTCGGCGAGGCCGACGGTGAGCGCGGCCGGCCCCGCGAAGCCCAGCGTCACGACTCCTCCGCCGAACTCGACGCGATGCGGCAGCACCCGCGTGATCGGCAGGACCGCCCCGTCGTGGCTGCGCACCACCAACGCGTCGAGCACGCGGCACTCGGCGAGCGTCCGCTCGTACTCCGACGTGTGCACGCGCACACCGTCGCCCTCGCGGAAGACGAGGAGGCGCGAGCGCGGCAGCGTGAACGGCGCCTGCACCAGGTCGAGGTGCTCGCCGGCGAGCGCGGCCAGCGCCGCGGCATCCGTCACCGTCATCGRCCGCCGAGGCCCGACGCGGCCATGCTGTTCAGGATGCGCCGCTGCCCGATGACGAACGCGATGAGCATCGGGATCGTCGCCAGCGCCGACGCCGCCATCACGAGCCCGTAGTTGATCGACCCGAACTGCCCGCGGAAGCTCGAGAGCAGCAGCGGCACGGTGAACAGGTCGGGCGAGTTCAGCAGCACGAGCGGGAAGAGGAAGCTGTTCCACACGTCGAGCGCGACGATGATGCTGAGGGCGCCGAGGCCCGGCTTGAGGTTCGGCAGGATGATGCTCCAGAACGTGCGCCAGCGTCCGGCGCCGTCGACGAGGGCCGCTTCCTCGAGCTCCTTCGGCAGCGACAGCACGAACTGCCGCATGAGGAACACCGCGAACGGGTTCACGAGCATCGCCGGCACGATGAGCGAGAGGTGGGAGTCGACCCAGCCGAACTGGCTCATCAGCAGGTAGAACGGGATCAGGGTCACCTGCTTCGGGATCATCTGCGTCGCGAGGAACACGATGAAGATCACCCGGCTGCCGCGGAACCGGATACGCGCGAACGCGTAGCCGGCCATGGACGCCGTGAGCAGGGTGCCGGCGACCGCCAGCACGCAGATGTAGATGCTGTTCATGTACGCCTGCGCGAACGGCACGGCGTTCCACGCCTCGATGTAGTTGTCGAGCGTCCACGGCGCCGGCCAGAAGCTGCGCGGGTCCTGAAGCAGCTGCGGCAGCGTCTTGAACGACGTGATGAGCATCCAAGCGAACGGGAACACCATGGCGACGCCCGCCACGATGAGCGCCACGTGCAATGCAGTGGACCCGGCGCGGCGACGCCCGATGCCCGAGCGCGGCGACGACGCCCGCTCGAGGTCGGGACGGCCGACGAGGGTGGTCTCGATCTCTGCTGCGCTCATGCTGCGTCATCCTCGTAGTGCACGAACTTCTTCTGGGCGCCGAACTGGATCGCGGTGATCACGAGCGTGAGCACGAGCAGGATCACGGATGCCGCGCTTGCCGGCCCGAACTCGAACCGACCGAAGCCGAGATCGTAGATGTGGTACACGATCGTGCGGGTGGCGTTGTCGGGTCCCGCGTCGGCCGTGAGCACGTAGACCGTGTCGAACGTCTGCAGCGATGAGATGAACGCCACGATCGACGAGAAGAAGATGATCGGCGACAGCAGCGGCATCCGGATGCTGCGGAACAGCCGCCAGGCGCCGGCGCCGTCGATGCGCGCCGCCTCGATCACCGAGGGCGAGATGTTCTGCAGCCCCGCGAGGAAGATGATGACGTTGAGGCCGAGCGCCGACCAGATCGACACGATGCACACGGCCAGCAATGCGAGCTTGGGGTCGCCGAGCCAGTCGGGCGGGGCGACGCCGAAGACGTTCGCGATCGTCTCGCTGAGCACGCCGTCGACGCGGAACATCTGCTGCCAGATCATCGCGACCGCGACCGTCGAGGTGACGACGGGGGCGAAGAAGAGGATCAGGTAGAGCGTGCGGGTCTTGAGCTTCTCGAGCACGACGGCGATGACGACGGCGAGGCCAAGGCCGATCGGCACGGTCACGACGGCGATGATCAGGGTGTTCACGATCGAGCGGAGCAGGAGCTCGTCCTGCATCTGCGCCGTGAAGTTCTCGAAGCCGACCCACGTGAGCTCGGTGAGCCCGTCCCACGAGGCGAAGGCGAGCACGAGGCTGGCGACGAACGGCAGCAGCACGAACAGGGCCATACCGACGACCTGCGGGGCGATGAAGGCGTAGCCCCAGCGGCGGTCGCGCCGCCGCCAGGCGGACTCCCTGCGGAGCCCGCCAGGCGCGGATGGTGCGGGAGGCGCGGGCGACGCGACCGGAGTCGCGGTCGCGTCGCCCGTGATGACGGTCATCTCGCCGCTCACTCGCCCGTCTTGGAGGCCACCAGGTCGGCGACCGCGTCGAGGGTGCCCTGCGCGTCGGACTTGCCCTCGTAGAGCTTGAGGAACAGGTCGCTCACGTCGGTCGAGAGGCCGGGTACGACCGCCTCGGCGGCGTAGTCCTCGAAGCCGATGTCGCGCATGTCCAGGAAGGTCTGCGCGTGGGCGGGGTAGCCGTCCTCGAGCACGACCTCGTCGGCGCCCTTGATCGACGGGACCGCGTTGCCGCCGCCCTGGAGGCGGAAGACCTGGCCCTCGGCCGAGAGGAACTCGGTCCAGAACGTGAACGCGGCATCCTTCGCCTTGGACTTGCCGTTGATCGCCAGGTACGAGGTGGCGACGCCGGTCGGCGCGGGCTGCCCGTCGGGCGTGGGCCAGCGGACGATGTCGTAGCTGTCCTGCTCGCCGGCGCTCTCGACGGTGCCGATCGTGTAGCGGCCCTGCGAGAAGAAGCCCGCCTTGTGGGTCACGAACTCGCTGTCGGCGCCGGCGCCCTCGGGCATCGAGTCGGCCACGACGAAGGTGCCGTCCTGGAAGTAGCGACCGAGCGTGTCGACCGCGTCCACCGTGGTGGCGTCGTCATTGCCGACGAACGCACCCGACTCGTCGTAGGCCGTGCCGCCCTGCGACGAGATCCAGCTGTAGTGCGTGGCCCAGTAGTTCCAGAACATCGAGCCCGTGAGGCCGGCCGCAGCCAGCTTGTCGTTCATCTCGAGGTACTTCTCGGTGGTCCACTCGCCGTTCTCGGCGAGGGTGGCCGGGTCCTCGGTGATCCCGGCGGCGGCGAGGGCCTGGGTGTCATACCAGAGCACGTCGGGGTTGGAGTCGTTCGGGGCGGCGAAGATCTCGCCGTCCTGCTCGGCGGCGCCGAAGAGGCCCGGGAAGAAGTCGTCGGGCTTGGTCTCGCTCGCGTCGGACTCCATGAGCTTCGTGAGCGGGGCGAGCACCTTCGCGTCGACGAACTGGCCGATCTTGTCGTCGCCGATGTAGAACACATCGGGGGCGGTGTTGCTCGTGAGCTGGGCGAGGAGCTTGGAGTGGTAGTCGGCGTAGCTCGCGACCGGCTGCAGCTCGACGGTGATGTCGGGGTGCCGCTTCATGAACTCGTCGTTGAACTCCTCGAACCGGGTCAGCTCCTCTGGGGTGCCCCACGTCGACCAGACGACCGTGTTCGCATCGGATGCACCACCTCCCCCGCTGCACGCGGCCAGGCCGATCATCACAGCGCTCGCGGCTCCGACCGCGAGCAGGCGCCTCATCTTCGAGTTCGCGCGGGGCATTCCGCACCTCTTTCGTCATTGCAGGGGGGCCGGCCCGGGAGTCGGGCTCGGGAATTGCGTCCTCCGTATTCTGTATACAAAACTCAGAAACGTCAAGAGTTGGGTCATCGAGGGTTCTCTGAAAGGAGCCCAGTCGGCAGCGGCGCGCCGACAACCGTCGGCCCGGCGCCTCCCTCCGTCGACGACGCGAAACGCATGAGAATCCCGCCCCTGACGCCCGGACGGGAGCCATGTTCCGGATTCTCATGCCTTTCCGAGGGCGGGCAGGCCCGCCTCAACGGACGAGGTTCAGAATCGCGCCGCGGCCCTCAGAGCCCGAGGCGCTCGAGCTCCGCGTCCATGCGACGGGCGACCTCGGCGTAGCCCTCGTCGTTCGGGTGGATGCCGTCGGCCGCCATCCACTCGGGATGCTCCTCGAGCCAGTGCGACGCGCCCCCGATGTAGTCCGCGCCGACCTCGTCGGCGGCCGCCTCGACCCACCCGATGATCTGCTCGACCGAGTCGGGCCGCTCGTCGGGGTACCAGAACGGCTCGACGACCACGAGCCGCGCTTCGGGCACCTCATCCGCGAGCCGCGCGAGGTCGGCCCCGATCGCCGCCTCGATGTCGTCGGCCCGCGACGGCATCGAGAAGTTGTCGTTCAGTCCCATCGTGACGATGACCAGGTCGGGCGCCGGCTCGTGCTCGACGATCTGGTCGACGAGGTCCACGCCCGTGGCGCCCGCGCCGTTCGGCGTCGGCTCCCGGTGGTTCACGAACCCGAGCCCGTCGACGCTGGGGTTGAACTCCCACCACCCCCGCTCGGCGGCCACGATCGTCGACCACCGGTGCTCGGGTGAGCTCGCGCCCGTGCCGCGGGTGTACGAGTCGCCGTAGAAGGCGGCGACGACCTGTCCGGAAGACGGCGACGCCGCCTGCCCGGGCGTCGACGTGGCGGGCACGCCGCWCGCGGCCAACAGCACGACGGATGCCGCCCCGGCGAGCACCGCGACCGCGCGGGCCGCACGCGGCATCCGTCGCAGCCGCTGCTCGCCACCCTGCTTCATGACCGTGGTTCGGGACCCGCGAGCGAGCGGATGCCGTGGCGCGCCGCCTAGACGGCGACGGGCAGCTTCGCCGCCACCAGCTCTGCGATCTGCACCGCGTTCAGGGCCGCGCCCTTGCGGAGGTTGTCGTTCGAGACGAAGAGCACGAGCCCGGTGCCGTCGGGCGCGCTCTGATCTTGCCGGATACGGCCGACGTAGCTCGGGTCGGTGCCGGCGGCCTGCAGCGGCGTGGGCACGTCGGAGAGCGCGACGCCCGGGGCATCCGACAGCAGCTCGGTCGCGCGCTCGGGCGTGATCGGGTTGGCGAACTCGGCGTGGATCGACAGCGAGTGGCCCGTGAAGACGGGGACGCGCACGCACGTGCCCGCGACGCGCAGACCCGGCAGCTCGAGGATCTTGCGGCTCTCGTTGCGGAGCTTCTTCTCCTCGTCGGTCTCGAGGTCGCCGTCGTCGACGATCGACCCTGCGAGCGGGATGACGTCGAAGGCGATCGTGCGCGGGAACTTCTGCGCCTCGGGGAACTCGACGGCACGGCCGTCGTGCACGAGCTGGATGGCGTCCTGCGCGACGGCGGCACGCGCCTGCTCGAGCAGCTCCTCGCCGCCGGCGAGCCCTGCGCCCGACACGGCCTGGTAGGTCGACACCATGAGGCGCTCGAGGCCGGCCTCGTCGTGCAGCACCTTCAGCACGGGCATGGCGGCCATCGTGGTGCAGTTCGGGTTCGCGATGATGCCCTTGCGCGCCTCGTCGATGGCGTGCGGGTTGACCTCGCTGACCACGAGCGGCACGTCGGGGTCCATGCGCCAGCCACTGGAGTTGTCGATGACGGTGACCCCGGCAGCGGCGAAGCGGGGTGCCTGCGCCTTCGAGAGGGTGGCGCCGGCGGAGAAGATCGCGATGTCGAGGCCCGACGGGTCGGCCGTCGAAGCATCCTCGATGACGATGTCCTGACCCTTCCACGGCAGCGTCGAGCCCGCCGACCGCGCCGAGGCGAAGTAGCGGATCGAGGCGACCGGGAAGTCGCGCTCCTCGAGGAGGCGGCGCACGACGGCGCCGACCTGGCCGGTGGCGCCGACGACGCCGATGTTCACTGCGTTGGTGTTGCCCACGTGGTCTCCTCCATCATCCGACGGCGAAGCCGACGGGAAGCGTTGTTCCATTGTCCCAGCCTGTGCGACCCCCGTCCGCCGTCAGCGGAACGTTGGCAGGATTCCCCCGCCGCGGGAGCGGATTTCGACGATGTCGTGCCCCGCGGCATCCGTGATCGACGGATGCCGCAGCCGAGCCCGCTGCCGGCGAACGGCGTCAGCGACCCGTGCCGGCGTGCACGACCGCGTCGTCCTCGCCGTCGAGCTCGAACGCCGTGTGCACGGCACGCGCGGCGGCGTGGACGCTGTCGGCGCGCGTCACGACCGAGATGCGGATCTCGCTCGTGGAGATCATCTCGATGTTGATCCCGGCCTCGTACAGGGCCTCGAAGAGCCGCGCCGACRCGCCCGCGGCCGACCGCATCGCGTTGCCGACGAGTGAGAGCTTGCCGATCTGGTCGTCGTACTGCAGCGAGTTGAAGCCGATCGCCTCCTGCGAGTTCGACAGCGCGGTGAGTGCCCGCTCGCCGTCGGACTTCGGCAGCGTGAACGAGATGTCGGTGCGCCCGGTCGACGCGGCCGACACGTTCTGCACGATCATGTCGACGTTCGCGTTGGTGTTCGCGACGATCTTGAAGATCTTGGCGGCCACACCGGGCACGTCGGGCACGCCGACGACGGTGATCTTCGCCTCGGTCAGGTCGACCGCGACGCCCGCGATGACGGACTCTTCCACTGCTGCTCCTTCGGGAAGACGCGAGGGGTCGTAGACGATCGTCCCCTCGCTGTTGTTGAACGACGAACGCACGTGCAGGGTGACGCCGTGGCGCCGGGCGAACTCGACCGCCCTGATGTGCAGCACCTTGGCTCCGGATGCCGCGAGCTCGAGCATCTCCTCGCTCGTGATGCGGTCGAGCTTGCGGGCCTTCTTCACGATGCGCGGATCAGACGTGAACACGCCGTCGACATCGGTGTAGATCTCGCAGACGTCGGCGTTCAGCGCCGCGGCGAGCGCGACGGCGGTGGTGTCGCTGCCGCCCCGGCCGAGGGTCGTGATGTCGCGCGACTCGCGGCTGAAGCCCTGGAAGCCGGCGACGATCACGATCGCGCCCTCGTCGAGCGCCTCACGGAGGCGGACCGGGGTGACGTCGACGATGCGGGCGGCGCCGTGCGTGGCATCCGTGATCATGCCGGCCTGGCTGCCGGTGAAGGAGCGCGCCTCGTGCCCCATGCTCTTGATCGCCATCGCGAGCAGCGCCATCGAGATGCGCTCGCCCGCCGACAGCAGCATGTCGAGCTCGCGCGGCGCCGGGATCGGCGTGACCTCGGTCGCGAGGTCGAGGAGCTCGTCGGTCGTGTCGCCCATGGCTGAGACGGCGACCACCACGTCGTTGCCCGCCTTGCGGGTCTCGACGATGCGCTTGGCGACCCGCTTGATGCTCTCCGCGTCGGCGACGGACGACCCGCCGAACTTCTGCACGATCAAGCTCACGTGGTCTCCCGAGGGTGGTCGCTGGCGCCGGGTATCGTTCGTGCGGCGGCCGGAAGCACCATCATACGGCGGCGCGTATACGGCCCCGGCAATGTGACGGCGGCGGTCGGGCCGCCGATAGAGTGCGGTCATGTCGGAGGCGCTGGAACCCTGGAAGGACTTCAACGTGGCCATGGTCGGGGCCACGGCGGCGCTCGCGGGCCTGCTCATCGTCGCCATGTCGGTCAACATCGCCACGGTCATGTCGTCGGCCACGCTGCCGGCGCGAGCGGGCGCCTCGGTGGCCACGCTCGTGCTGGCCATCGTCGCCGGCGCGTTCGGCCTGGTGCCAGGCCAGCCGGTCGAGCTCTACGGGGCGGAGGTGCTGGTCGGCGCTGTCGCCGCCGGCGTGTTCCAGGTGCACTCAATGCGGGTGCTCGCCACGAAGGACCGGGTCTCCTCGACGTGGGGGCGGTTCGCGAAGGCGACGGTCGGCGTGCTGCCGCTCCTCGGATTCCTCGTCGGCGGGGTGCTCCTGGTGTCGGGATCGGCCGCCGCCGGGCTCGCGTTCGTGGCTGTCGGCTCGGTGCTCGCCGTGATCACGTCCATCCTGCTGGCGTGGGTCGTGCTCGTCGAGGTGCTGCGGTAGTTCAGCCCTCGTGCGGCCGTCAGCCCTCGTGCGGACGGGGCATGTACCACTCGGTGAACTCGGTGGCGCGGCCGTCGTCGGCCAGCCGCACGATCCACAGGTTGATGTAGTCGCGCTCCGCCGGATACTCCGTGCGGCCCTGCACGACGGCGAACCCGTCGTCCTCGTGGATCACGTTCCAGTCGAACGTCCACGTCCCCGGCTCGTCGAGGTCCTCGAGCCAGCCGGCGACGATCGCCTCGCGGCCGCGCCGCGCGTCCGAGTCGGGACTGGTCAGGTAGACCGCTTCATCGGTGAACAACGCGCCGATCTGCTCGGGGTCGTTCGACTTCCATGCCGCGACGTACTGCGCGACCCATTCCTCACCCTTGGTGGCCATGCGACCCATTCCAGTGGTCGGGTGCGGGTTCGGTCAAGGGCTGGCGGATGCCGCGGCGCGGCGACGTACGCACCGCCCGCCGCGCGGGTGCCGTCAGCCGACGACGCGACGACCCTCGAACGCACGACCGAGCGTGACCTCGTCGGCGTACTCGAGGTCGCCGCCGACGGGAAGGCCCGACGCGAGGCGCGTGACCCGGATCTCGAGGGTGGTCAGCAGGCGGCTCAGGTAGGTCGCCGTGGCCTCGCCCTCGAGGTTCGGGTCGGTCGCGATGATGACC
>NZ_JBFUCL010000139.1:0-8989 GCF_056405255.1 Agromyces sp. P1_H4
GCTCGAGGGGGCCGGCCGAGTCGCCGACCACGCCGCGCTCCGGCCGTGGCGCGTCATCGCGTTGCGCGGAGCGGCGCGTGAGCGGCTGGGTGCGGCGCTTGCCGCTGCGGCCRGCGCCGAGGGCGAGGCCGCGGCGAAGCTCGCGGGAAAGCCGCTGCGCGCCCCACTGCTCCTGGCGGTGGTCGCGGTGACGACGCCCGACCACCCGAAGGTGCCCGAGTGGGAACAGGAGGCCTCCGCGGCCGGTGTCGCGCACCTCATGAGCCTGCTGCTCGACGACGCGGGATGGGGCGTGATGTGGCGCACCGGCCCGTTCACGCGGCATCCGCTCGTCGCCGCGATGCACGGCCTCGCGCCGAACGAGCGACTGCTCGGGTGGCTCTACGTCGGCGGCCGCACGGAGGCGCGCCGGCCCGAGGGGCGCACCGACCGCGTCGCCGCGGCGCGAATCACGACGCTCGACTAGCCCCTTCGGCGGGCGTCGGGCCGTGCACCGGCCCTGGCGGCGCGGCGTGGCGCCGGCGCGTCCACCCGACGCTCGCGATCACCACGGCCACCAGCGCCAGCAGGGTGCCGCCGATGGTGGCGGGGTCGACCGGACGCCCCGCGGCGGGCGCGAACAGGTCGAGCGAGAGCGCGGCCGCGAGCTGTCCGGCGACGCCGCACAGCGCGAGCACGAGCACGCCCACGATGCGCACGAGCACGGCCTGCCCGGCGATGAAGACGCAGCC
The DNA here is from genome assembly GCF_056405255.1 of Agromyces sp. P1_H4. Classification (NCBI taxonomy): domain Bacteria; kingdom Bacillati; phylum Actinomycetota; class Actinomycetes; order Micrococcales; family Microbacteriaceae; genus Agromyces; species Agromyces sp. P1_H4. Next base: position 732 of record NZ_JBFUCL010000139.1, read on the forward strand.
GATCGCGCCGCCCGCGTACAGCCACGGCTCGGTGGGCATCGACTCGGGCCAGCCCACGGATGCCGCGTGCACGAGCATCACGACGACGAGGGCCGCGGTGCCGACCGCGAAGTTCCCGACGGTCGCCGTCAGCGCGCTCTCGGCCGCGCTGCGCACCCGACCGTTCACGGCCTGCTGCCACGCGGCGCCCAGGCCCGCGGTGAACGGCAGCAGCATCAGCAGCACGGGGACGTTTCCGCCGACTTGGGCCGAGACCGCCCAGCCRACCGCCGCGAGCGCCAGCACGGCGCCGATGACGCGCGTCGGGGTGAGCGGGCGCCGGCCGCCCGGCCCCAGCCCGAGCAGGTCGAACACGATGCCGCCGAGGGTCTGGCCCGCCACGATCGCCACCGTGAAGAGGGCCACGCCGACGACGGCGACCGAGAGGCCCTGGGTCGTCACGAACCAGGCGCCGGCGAGGCCGCCGAAGAGCATCCACCAGGCGATCCGGCGCTCGCGGAGCGCGACGACCACCCGGCCGAAGCCGGCACGACCCGGCCGCCACGCCGCGAGCACGACGAGGAGGATGACGAGGCCGCTCCCGAACGAGATCGCCGCAGCCGTGAAGGGGTCGTCGAGCGCGTGGGCGAGCTGTCCGTTGATGCGGGACTGGAGCGCGGTCAGCGCTCCGCACGCGAGGGCGAACACGATCGCGAGCCACATCGGCAACCGCGTCCGTTCGACGTGGGCATGCCGGTGCGGGTGCTCGGACGGTGCCGCGGGCGCCGCGGCATCCGTGCTGGGATTCTCGGTCAAGAGCCGGCTGCGGGACTCGAACCCGCAACCACCGCTTTACAAGAGCGGTGCGCTACCAATTGCGCCAAGCCGGCGAGAGGCGATGCCTCCCCGACATCCTACCGACGGCACGAAGGCCCGGCGCGGGCCGGGCCTTCGTGGTCGGACGGACGACGACTACTGCGCCGGGGTGGGCGTGGGCGTCGGCGTGGGGGTGGACTCCGAGTCGTTGAACGTCTGGCTCGTCGCCTGCAGCACGAACGCCTGGAACTCCTGCGGGTCGTCGAGCGAGCCGCCGTACTGCTGGCCGTTCACGAGCACCGTCGGGGTGCCGGTGACCGAGGGCAGCTCGGGGTTGGTGTTCGGGATCGGCTCGGTCAGGGCGCGGTTCGTGGAGTCCTGGACCCAGGCCTTGAACTGCACGTCGTCGATGCACTTCTCGATCGTCGACTGCTTRCTCACCCCGACCTCCTCCGCGAGCGACTTGAGCTCGTCGTCGGTGAGGCCGGTGGAGCCCTCCTCGGGCTGGTTCTCGAAGAGGATCGCGTTGTAGTCGAAGAACGAGTCGGGCGACGACTCGGCGACGCACGCCGCGGCGTTGGCGGCGCGCAGCGAGTACTGCGTGCCCGCCGACTTGTTCGTGAGGATCGCGATGGGGTGCACCTCGAGCGTGGCGGCGCCCGACTCGACCATGGTGCGCATCGACTCCGAGTTCGTGGCCTCGAACTGCCCGCAGAAGGGGCACAGGTAGTCGACGTAGATGACGATGTTGGCGACCTCGCCGCTGTCGTCGGGCACGGTCGGCGTGGGCGTCTCGCCGGCCGCGAGCGCCGGGGTCGTGACGGCCACGATGCCGCCGTCGTCACCGGCGGTCAGCAGGATGCCGTCGCTCGCCATGTTCTGCGGACCGGGTCCCTCGGGCTTCACGCTCTGGAAGATGAGGGTGCCGACGAGCGCGGCGATGGCGACGACCGCCACGATGATGCCGCCCTGGATCAGGATCTTGTTGCGGCGCTCCCGCTTCTTCTGCTCCTCGCGGAGAAGCCTGGCCTTCTCTCGGGCCGCCTCTCTGCGTTCATTTCGGGATGGGCGTGGCTGATTCGATCCGCCGTAGGTCATCGATGGTCACTCCGGTCGCTGTGGGTGCGCGCGCGTATGCATGCGAACGCACCCACGATAGTAGGAAGCATGTCTGGGAATCACCCAAGCGGATGCCGGACGCGTGCCGTTCCCGGCATGGGAATCACCCGAGCGCCGAGCGCAAGGGGTCGGGGCTCGATTCGGCCGCACCCCGCGCGCATGCGATACTGATGAGGCGTCGACGTCGACGCACTTCCATTCACTACGGATCGTCCGGCACGTACCTGCCGGTGAAGGAGACAGAAGAACCATGGCATCAGTCACGTTCGACAAGGCCACCCGGCTCTACCCCGGTGGCACCCGCCCGGCGGTCGACAAGCTCGACCTGGACGTCGCGGACGGCGAGTTCCTCGTCCTCGTCGGCCCCTCCGGTTGCGGCAAGTCCACGTCGCTCCGCATGCTCGCCGGCCTCGAAGAGGTCAACGAGGGCAACATCTTCATCGGCGACCGCAACGTCACCGACGTGCCGCCGAAGGACCGCGACATCGCGATGGTCTTCCAGAACTACGCGCTCTACCCGCACATGACCGTCGCCGAGAACATGGGCTTCGCGCTCAAGATCGCCGGCGTCGGCAAGGACGAGCGCGCCGCTCGCGTCCTCGAGGCCGCGAAGCTGCTCGACCTCGAGCCCTACCTGGCTCGCAAGCCGAAGGCCCTCTCGGGTGGCCAGCGTCAGCGCGTCGCCATGGGCCGCGCGATCGTGCGCCAGCCCCAGGTGTTCCTCATGGACGAGCCGCTGTCGAACCTCGACGCGAAGCTCCGCGTGCAGACCCGCACCCAGATCGCGTCGCTGCAGCGCCGCCTCGGCGTCACCACGGTCTACGTCACGCACGACCAGACCGAGGCGCTCACCATGGGCGACCGCATCGCCGTCCTGAAGGACGGCATCCTCCAGCAGGTCGGCACGCCGCGCGACCTCTACGAGGCGCCGAACAACGTGTTCGTGGCCGGCTTCATCGGCTCGCCCGCGATGAACCTGTTCCACGCCGACCTCGTCGAGGGCGGGATCATGTTCGGCACCGCCAACGTGCCGGTCGAGCGTGAGGCGCTCGCCGACGCGAGCAGCAAGGTCGCCACGATCGGCGTGCGCCCCGAGGACATCGTCGTGTCGCCGAACGAGGGTCAGGGCCTCGCGGTCGACGTCGACCTCGTCGAGGAGCTCGGCGCCGACGGGTACCTCTACGGGCACTCGACGGTCGAGGGCAAGCGCACCGACATCGTCGCGCGCGTCGACGGCCGCGTGCACCCGAACGCCGGCGACCGCGTGTACCTCACGGCCACGCCGGGCCACGTGCACATCTTCGACTCCGAGTCGGGCCTCCGCCTCAGCAAGAAGCCGATCGTCGCCTGACGTTCCACGCACCACCGGGATGCCGGTCGGGCTTCGGCCCGGCCGGCATCGCCGTTTCCCCAGCCGGCATCGCGCTGTCTCCGGCCTGCATGAGCGTGTCTGCGGTCGCCCGCACCGGCGACTACGCTGAACCACGATGAGCGGCTCACTTTCGATCACGTCGGCCATGGCCGATCCGGCACTGCTCGACCTCCCATGGGACCTCCCGCTGGAGTCCTGGCCGAGCGACACCATCGCCGCCCTGCCGAAGGGCATCTCACGCCACCTCGTGCGGTTCGCCCACCTGGGCGGTCATGTCGTGGCGATCAAGGAGACCACGGCCGACATGGCCAAGGGCGAGTACGAGATGCTGCGACTGCTGCAGCGCACCGAGATCCCCTGCGTCGAGCCCGTCGCGGTCATCACGAACCGAACGGATGCCGAGGGCGAGCCGCTCAAGCCGGTGCTCGTCACGCGCCACCTCCGGTTCTCACTCCCCTACCGGGCGCTCTTCTCACAGACCCTGAGGCCCGACACCGCGACCAGGCTCATCGACGCCCTCGCCGTGCTGCTCGTGCGCCTGCACATCGTCGGGTTCTTCTGGGGCGACGTGTCGCTGTCGAACACGCTGTTCCGGCGCGATGCGGGCGCCTTCGCCGCCTACCTCGTCGACGCCGAGACCGGCAAGCTCTACGAGGGCGGCCTCTCGAACGGCCAGCGCGAGAACGACCTCGAGATCGCCCGGGTGAACATCGCCGGCGAGCTCCTCGACCTCGAAGCGGGTGGCCGGGTCGCCGACGAGCTCGACCCGGTGCGCATCTCCAACGGCATCGTCGAGGCGTACCGCAGCCTGTGGAAGGAGCTCACGGGCTCCGAGTCGTTCTCGACCGCCGAACGGTGGCGCATCAACGAACGCGTGAACCGCCTGAACGACCTCGGCTTCGACATCGAGGAGCTCGCGATCCGTACCGACGACACGGGCACGACCCTGCGCATCCAGCCGAAGGTCGTCGACGCGGGGCACCACCAGCGGCGGCTGCTCCGCCTGACCGGGCTCGACGCCGGCGAGAACCAGGCACGTCGCCTGCTCAACGACCTCGACTCCTACCGGGCGGCGTATGGCAAGGCCGACCTCGACGAGGAGATGGTCGCCCACGAGTGGCTGATGCGCGTGTTCGAGCCCGTCGTCCGCGCGATCCCCCTCGACCTGCGGGGCAAGCTCGAGCCGGCCGAAATCTTCCACCAGCTCCTCGAGCACCGCTGGTTCATGGCGCAGCAGGCGGGGCACGACATCCCGCTCGCCGAGGCGGTCACGTCGTACGTCAACCAGGTGCTCCGCCACCGTCGTGACGAGGCGACCGTGCTGGGGCCGCCCACGGGTTCGACCTCGACGATCGAGGTCGTTCCCGAGACGTCGGCCATCGCGGTGGTCGACCCTGACGACGAGAACGACTGGCGCCTCAAGGTCTAGCCGGCCCGGCCCGCGCCGGAGCCCGGCCGGCGCCAGAGCCGGGTCAGAGGGCGACGCTGCGGTTCTCCCCGATGTCGGGCGTCTTGTGCGTGAAGATCGCGGCGGCCGCCTTCACGAGCGAGAACACGCCCGGCTCCGTCTTCGCCCAGTACTCGGCGCCGTCGCCGGTCACCTCGAGCACCGCGATCGTCGGGTCCTCGCGGCCCTGCTCGAACCATGCCTGGGCGGCCGGGTTCCACAGCTCGTCGATGAGGGCGTCGTCGCGCACGACGCGCGCGTGGCCCGCGATCGACAGGTAGCCGTTCTTCGAGGCGAACGACACGCTGACCACCGGATCCGCGAGGATCTCGCGGGTCTTCTCGCTCGGATCCTGTACGAGGAACCGGATGACGCCGTCGAAGTCGTCCTGCAGCACCGCGAGGGGACGCGCGTGCAGCGTTCCGTCGGCGCCTCGGCTGGTGAGCAGCGCCGTGTCGGCGCCGGTCACGAGCTTCGCGATGCGTTCGCGCTCCTCGGCGGGATCGGGCGGCGTCTCGGCAGTGCCGGCCGCGTCGGTCGGCCGCGTGTCGTCGTCTCGGTGCTCGTCGATGTTCTGCGTCATGCCCCCGACGCTACGTGTCGGCGTGACGGCGAGCGAGGCCTTGACAGCGTCAGACGGGCGACTCGGCCCGCAGCTTCGAGATCTCGTAGAGGGTCACGGATGCCGCGATGCCGGCGTTCAGCGACTCGGTCGACGACTCGATCGGGATCGACACGATGGCGTCGCACGTCTCCGCCACAAGCCGTGAGAGACCCTTGCCCTCGCTGCCGACCACCACGACGATCGGGCGCTCGGCCCATGAGAGGCCGGGAAGCGACACGTCGCCGTCGCCGTCGAGTCCGAGCACGAACACGCCGCGCTCCTTCAGCGCCTTGAGCGTCTGCGTGAGGTTCGCCGCCATCGCGACGGGCACGCGAGCGGCTGCGCCGGCCGAGGTCTTCCATGCGGCGGAGTTCACGCCGACCGAGCGACGCTGCGGCACGATGACGCCCTGGCCGCCGAACGCGCCCGTGGAGCGGAGGATCGCGCCGAGGTTGCGGGGATCGGTGATGCCGTCGAGCGCGACGAAGAGGGGGGTCTCGTCGCGGGCGAGCACCTCATCGAGCAGCTCGATCGGGTGTGCGTACTCGTAGGGCGGAACCTTGAGTGCGAGGCCCTGGTGCACGCCGCCCTCGCCGGCGAGGCGGTCGAGCTCGGGCCGCATGACCTCGAGCATGGGGATGCCGCGGTTGGTGGCGATCTTCATCGCCTCCTTCACCCGGTCGTCCATCTCGACGCGCGCGGCGACGTAGAGGGTCGTGGCGGGGATGCGGGCGCGCAGCGCCTCGACGACGGAGTTGCGGCCGGTCACGATCTCGGACTCGTCGCCCGACTTCGACCGCCGTGCTGCGCCGGATGCCCCGCGGGGCGCGCCGGCGCGCTGGCCCTGGCCGGCCACCTTCCCGGGAGCCTTGCCCTTGCCGCCCGCCGCGCGATACCGCTCCTCGGCGGCCTTGCGCTTGCCGGCGGGGTGCCAGGCGCGGTCCTCGGCCCTGGGTGTGGGGCCCTTGCCCTCGAGCGCCTGCCGGCCCTGGCCGCCGGACCCGACCTGCTTGCCCTTGCTCTTGCGCACGGCTCCGGCGCGCGGCTTGCTGCTGCCCTTCATGATCCCAAGCTCCAATGCGTGCCGGTCTGGCTGTCTTCGATGGTGATGCCCGCGGCCGAGAGCTCGGCGCGGATGAGGTCGGCCGCGGCGAAGTCCTTGGCCGCGCGAGCGGCCTGGCGGTCTTCGATGAGGCGGGTGACGAGGGTGTCGAGCGCGGATGCCGCGGGCGCGGCATCCGGGGCCCAATGGGTGTCGCGCGGGTCGATGCCGAGCACCTCGACCATCGCGACGACCTGGCCGTGCAGGGAGGCGGCGTCGTGCAGCTCCTCGGCGTCGAGCGCCTGGTTGCCGGCCCGCACCGTCTCGTGGAGCACGGCGAGCGCCTGCGGCACGCTGAGGTCGTCGTCCATCGCCTCGGCGAACGCGTCGGGGATGAGCGGGCTGCCCACCCCGGCGAACCGGGTGCCGGCGAGGCGGCGCTCGACGCGCAGCAGGAACGCCCGGATGCGATCGACGGCCGCCTCGGCCTCGGCCAGCGAGGTGGGCGCGTAGTCGAGCGTGGAGCGGTAGTGCGCGGCGCCGAGCAGGTAGCGCACGGCGAGCGGCGACGCGAGCTCGAGGAGCTCGCCGGCATAGACGGAGTTGCCGAGCGACTTCGACATCTTCTGGCCGCCGATGTTCACGAGCCCGTTGTGCACCCAGTAGCGCGCGTACGCGTCGCCCGCCGCCGTCGACTGCGCGAGCTCGTTCTCGTGGTGCGGGAAGCGCAGGTCGAGGCCGCCGCCGTGGATGTCGAACTCGGTGCCGAGGTAGCGCGTGGCCATGGCCGAGCACTCGATGTGCCAGCCCGGCCGTCCGGGTCCCCACGGCGACTCCCACGACGCCGACTCGGGCTCGGCCGGCTTGCGGCCCTTCCAGAGCGCGAAGTCGCGAGGATCCCGCTTGCCGCGCGGGTCGGCGTCGGCCGCCGCCTCCATGTTGTCGCGGGCCTGCCGCGTGAGCTCGCCGTAGGACGGCCAGCTCGCGGTGTCGAAGTAGACGTCGCCCGAGCCGTCGGGTGCCGCGTAGGCGTGTCCGCGCTCGATGAGGCGCGCGATGAGCTGCTGCATCTGCTGCACGCTGGCCGTCGCCCGGGGCTCGTAGGTCGGGGCCAGGATGCCGAGCGAGGCGTACGCGGCGGTGAACTCGAGCTCGACGCGGTAGGCGAGCGCCCACCACTCCTCGCCGACGCCCACGGCGCGCTCCTCGTCGGAGGCGGCGAGGATCTTGTCGTCGATGTCGGTGACATTGCGGACGAACACGACGTCGTACCCGCGGTACCCGAGCCACCGCCGCATGAGGTCGTAGGCGAGGGCGCTGCRCAGGTGCCCGATGTGCGGGCTCGACTGCACCRTCGGCCCGCAGACGTACATGCCGACGCGCCCCTCGCGGAGGGGCACGAAGTCACGCAGGGCCTGGGCCTTCGAGTCGTAGAGTCGCACGGTCACCCGCCAAGCCTACCGGCGCGCCCCCGCCCACGACGTCGGAGACGCCACGTGCCGGAGCCCGGCCTCAGGCGGAAACGATGAGGGCGGTCGCGATCGCCGCGATGCCCTCACCGCGGCCGGTGAAGCCGAGCCCGTCGGTGGTCGTGGCCGACAGGCTCACCGGCGCGCCGAGGATGCCCGCGAGCATCGCCTCGGCCTCGGCCCTGCGGGGTGCGAGCTTGGGGCGGTTGCCGATGACCTGCACCGACACGTTGCCGACGGCGAACCCGGCGTCGCGGAGCAGCCGCACGACCTCGGCGAGGAAGACCTCGCCGTGCGCGCCGTCGAATCGCGGGTCGCTCGTGCCGAAGACGGCGCCCACGTCGCCGAGCCCGGCCGCCGCGAGCAGCGCGTCGCAGATGGCGTGGCTGGCCGCGTCGCCGTCGCTGTGC
>NZ_JBFUCL010000140.1:0-8950 GCF_056405255.1 Agromyces sp. P1_H4
GGGTTCACCCGAGAGGGCGCACAGGAGGCGATCATCGCGGCCGGCGGCAAGGCCGCGTCGAGCGTGTCGAAGAACACCGACTTCGTCGCAGCCGGGCCGGGCGCGGGCTCCAAGCTGACGAAGGCCGAGGCGCTCGGCCTTCGGGTGATCGATGCCGCGCAGTTCGCGCGGCTGGTCGCCGAAGGACCGGCAGCGATCGAGAGCTGAGTGCGGAGGGGGAACCGTGGGCGACGAGGACAGCAGGCCCGATGAGATCGCCGATGGTGGCACGGCTCATGAGGCCGACGACGGCGATTCCGCTGGCCGTACCGGAGCGTCCCGTCGCGAGTTCCTGCGGATCGGCGGGGCAGCGGCCGCGGGCGCGGTGGCCGGCGGCGCGGCCGGCGCGGCGGTGGGCCATTCGATCGGCTATTCGCGGGGCGTCGACGAGTTCGTGCCGCTCGCCGCGCCGCAGAAGGCGGGGTTCGACCACCTCGTGGTCCTGATGGGCGAGAACCGCTCGTTCGACAACCTGCTCGGCTACCTCTACACGGCCGACGACCTGCCCGACGGCGAGACGTTCGAGGGTCTGGCGTTCGGCGACTACCAGAACACGGCGCCCGACGGCACGGTCGTGGCGGCGCACGTGTACGAGGGCACGACCGACGAGATCATGGGCCGACCGAACCCCGACCCCGGCGAGGCCTTCCCGCATGTGAACACGCAGTTGTTCGGCACCATCGACCCGGCGAGCAACGCGACCGCCGAGATGCACGAGATGAAGGCGCCCTACAACACGCCGCCGAAGTCAGCCGAGGGCGCCATGTCGGGCTTCCTCACCGATTACTGGAACCACTTCACGACGCTCCGCAAGGGCGCGGCGCCCTCGCCCGAGGAGGCGAAGCACATCATGGGCTCGTTCTCGCCCCAGATGTTGCCCGTGCTCTCAACGCTCGCGAAGAACTTCGCGGTCTACGACCACTGGCATTGCGCGGTGCCGTCGCAGACCTTCTGCAACCGCTCGTTCTTCCATGCGTCGACGTCGCACGGGTTCGTGACCAACGAGCAGGGCGGCGGCTACGACAAGTGGCTCGACGCGCCGGCCGCCCCCACCGTCTTCAACCGGCTCGAAGACGCCGGGGTGTCGTGGCGCATCTACTTCGACGAGCTCCAGCTCGTCTCGTTCACCGGCGTGCTGCACTCTCCCTCGCTCGAGCGCTATTGGCGCACCGCGCATTTCGCCACGATGAACCAGTTCTACGACGACGTGCGCGAGGGTCGCCTGCCGGCCTATGCGTTCATCGAGCCGCGCATGACGTACAACCACAACGACTTCCACCCGCCGGTCGGCAAGCTGAAGGAAGACGTGGTGGCGGGGGAGGACGTGGTCGACTCGGCGATCTCCGACGTGCGCGCCGGAGAGGCGCTGGTGCACCAGGTCTACGAGGCGATCAGGACGAGCGCGTCGCCCACCGGCTCAAATGCGATGAACACCATGTTCCTCATCACGTTCGACGAGCACGGCGGCACGTACGACCACGTCACGCCGCCGAAGGCGACCCCGCCCCACGACGGCTCGAAGGGCGAGATGGGCTTCGGATTCGACCGGCTCGGATGCCGCGTGCCCGCGATCGCGGTGTCTGCGTTCACCCGTGCCGGCACGGTCGTGCACGATGAGATGCATCACGCGGCGGTCATCGCCACGCTGTCGCGCTTGCACGGACTCGACCCACTGACGAGGCGGGACGCCGACGCGAAGGACCTCTTCAACGTGGTGAACCTCGACACGCCGCGCCAGCCGGTCACCTGGCCGACGACGACCCCGCAGTACATTCCGCCGAACCCGCAGGCCGAGGCGCCGCATCCGGCGAACGCGCACAAGGACAAGCCGCTGAGCCCCCCGGCGCAGGGACTGCTGGGCCTGCTGATCGCCAAGTACGGCTCGCCTGACGACCCGGTGCCCCAGACCTACGCCGACGCCTACGAGCTGCTGCACAAGTACGGCGTGGGCCTGTTCGGCAAGCCGTAGCGGGGGCCGCGGCGGAGCCGCCGCCGAGCGAACTCCGCCCCCACCGATAGAATCGGTCCATCCCCATCCCGACACGACGGAGCAGCATGTCCGAAATCAATGCGGAGCAGGTCGCGCACCTGGCGAACCTCGCCCGCATCGCGCTCACCGAGGAAGAGATCGAGCACCTCACGGCGGAGCTCGGCCAGATCATGCAGGCGGTCGAGAAGGTGAGCGAGGTGGCCACGCCCGACGTGCCGCCGACGAGCCACCCGATCCCGATGCACAACGTCTTCCGCGACGACGTGGTGGGCGACAACGTGCTCACGGTCGACCAGGCGCTCGCTGGCGCCCCCGAGTCCGACGGCTCGCGCTTCGTGGTGTCGGCGATCCTGGGGGAGGAGCAGTGAGCGACCTGATCCGCCTGTCCGCCGCAGACCTCGGCGAACGCCTGGCCGCCGGGGAGGTCTCGTCGGTCGAGGCCACCCAGGCCCACCTCGATCGCATCACCGCGGTCGACGGCGCCGTCCACGCGTTCCTCCACGTGGACACCGAGCGCGCCCTCGCGACCGCCGCCGAGGTCGACCGGCGCCGGGCGGCCGGCGAGGAGCTCGGCCCGCTCGCGGGCGTTCCCATCGCCATCAAGGACGTGCTGGTCACCGAGGGCATGCCCTCGACGGCCGGTTCGCGCATCCTCGAGGGGTGGATCCCGCCCTACGACGCCACCCCGGTGCGGCTCGTCCGCGAGGCCGGACTGGTGCCGCTCGGCAAGACCAACATGGACGAGTTCGCGATGGGCTCCTCCACCGAGCACTCCGCGTACGGCCCCACCCACAACCCGTGGGACCTCGAGCGCATCCCGGGCGGCTCGGGCGGCGGCTCCGCGGCATCCGTCGCCAGCTTCGAGGCGCCGCTGGCRCTCGGGTCCGACACGGGCGGCTCGATCCGCCAGCCGGCGCACGTCACCGGCACCGTCGGCGTGAAGCCCACCTACGGCGCCGTCAGCCGCTACGGCTCGATCGCGCTCGCCTCGTCGCTCGACCAGATCGGCCCGGTCACCCGCACGGTGCTCGACGCGGCCCTGCTCCACGATGTGATCGCGGGCCACGACCCGCACGACTCGACGTCGATCCCCGAGGCATGGCCGTCGATGGCCGACGCCGTGCGCCGGGCGGATGTCGCGGGCCTGCGCATCGGCGTCGTCAAGGAGCTCGACTCCGACGGCTTCCAGGCGGGCGTGCGGCAGCGGTTCCACGAGTCGCTCGAGCTCCTCGAGCGGAACGGGGCCGAGATCGTCGAGGTCTCCGCCCCGCACTTCGAGTACGCGATCGCGGCCTACTACCTGATCCTTCCGGCCGAGGCCTCCTCGAACCTCGCCAAGTTCGACTCGGTGCGCTTCGGCCTGCGCGTGACGCCCGACGGCGGCGGCACGGTCGAGCAGGTCATGGCGGCCACGCGCGAGGCCGGGTTCGGCCCCGAGGTGAAGCGCCGCATCATCCTCGGCACCTACGCGCTGTCGGCCGGCTACTACGACGCCTACTACGGCAGTGCGCAGAAGGTGCGCACGCTCGTACAGCGCGACTTCGACGCGGCGTTCGCGAACGTCGACGTCCTCGCCACGCCCACCGCGCCGACCACCGCGTTCAAGCTCGGCGAGAAGCTCGACGACCCGCTCGCGATGTACCTCAACGACGTCGCGACCATCCCGGCGAACCTCGCGGGCGTGCCCGGCATCTCGATCCCCGCGGGGCTCGCGCCCGAGGACGGCCTGCCGGTGGGCATCCAGTTCCTCGCGCCGGCGCGCGAGGACGCCCGCCTCTACAACGTGGGCGGCGCGCTCGAGCGGCTGCTGCTCGCCGAGTGGGGCCGGCCGATCCTCGACGGGCTCCCCGACCTCAGCTCCCATGAACTGCTCRCGACCGAGGAGGGCGCCGTCTGATGGCCCGCGCTGAACTGATGGACTACGACCGGGCCCTCGAGCTCTTCGAGCCCGTGATCGGGCTCGAGGTGCACGTCGAGCTGAACACCGAGACGAAGATGTTCTCGCCGGCGCCCAACCCGGCGAACTCGAAGTACCACGGCGCCGAGCCGAACACGCTGATCACGCCCGTGTGCCTGGGCCTRCCGGGCTCGCTTCCCGTCGTGAACGGCGATGCGGTGCGCTCGTCGATCTCGCTTGGACTCGCGCTCGGCTGCTCGATCGCCGCGTCGAGCCGCTTCGCGCGCAAGAACTACTTCTACCCCGACCTGGCGAAGAACTACCAGATCTCCCAGTACGACGAGCCCATCGCCTACGAGGGCTCGGTCGAGGTCGAGCTGCCGAACGGCCGCGTCTTCCAGGTGCCGATCGAGCGCGCGCACATGGAGGAGGACGCCGGCAAGCTCACGCACGTGGGCGGCTCGACGGGGCGCATCCAGGGTGCCGAGTACTCGCTCGTCGACTACAACCGCGCCGGCGTGCCGCTCGTCGAGATCGTCACGAAGCCGATCTTCGGCGCCGAGGCCGACGCCCCCGAGCTGGCGAAGGCGTACGTCTCGACGATCCGCGACATCGCGATCTCGCTCGGCATCTCCGAGGCCCGCATGGAGCGCGGCAACCTGCGCTGCGATGCGAACGTGTCGCTCCGGCCGCGTGGCGCCGAGAAGCTCGGCACGCGCACCGAGACGAAGAACGTGAACTCGTTCCGGTCGATCGAGCGTGCCGTGCGGTACGAGATCCAGCGTCAGGCGGCGATCCTCGCCAAGGGCGGCACCATCACGCAGGAGACCCGGCACTGGCACGAGGACACCGGCACGACGAGCCCCGGACGACCGAAGTCCGACGCCGACGACTACCGGTACTTCCCCGAGCCCGACCTGCTGCCCGTTGAGCCGTCGCGGGAGCTCATCGAGCAGTTGCGCGCCGAGCTGCCCGAGCCGGCGGCGGCGCACCGTCGCCGGCTGAAGGCCGAGTGGGGCTTCACCGACCTCGAGTTCCAGGACGTGCTGAACGGCGGCCTGCTCGTCGAGGTCGCCGAGACCGTCGCCGCGGGTGCCTCACCCGCGGYGGCGCGCAAGTGGTGGACCGGTGAGCTCACCCGCGTCGCGAATGCGAAGGGCACGGATGCCGCGTCGCTGGCCACGCCCCAGCAGGTCGCCGAGCTGGCGGTGTTGGTCGAGGCCGGCACGCTCACCGACCGGCTCGCCCGCCAGGTGCTCGAGGGCGTCGCCGCGGGCGAGGGATCGCCGCAGCAGATCGTCGACGCCCGCGGGCTCGCCGTGGTCTCCGACGACGGGGCCCTGGTGGCCGCGATCGACGAGGCGCTCGCGTCGCAGCCCGACGTGCTCGCGAAGATCCGCGACGGCAAGGTGCAGGCCGCCGGTGCGGTCATCGGCGCGGTCATGAAGGCGATGCAGGGCAAGGCGGATGCCGCGCGCGTGCGCGAACTCGTGCTCGAGCGGGCGGGCGACGGCGCCTAGCCTGTCGTCCGCCGGCCCGGCGACTCACAGCGGCCTTGGTGCTGCCGCCCGTACATTGGGTGGTCCCTGAGCGATTGACGAGGACACCATGGGCTTCTTCGACCGACTGTTCGGCGCACCCGACGAGCGACCCGCGCCGCCCTCGCGGCCGGCGCCGCCGCAGCGGCAGCTGAGCGAGGATGAACTGGCCATCGAGCGCTACCGCTACCTGCTGCGAACGGCGCCGCCCGAGTCGATCGAGGCGGTGCACGCCGAGGCGTTCGCGAAGCTGACGCCCGAGCAGCGCCATCAGGTGTACCAGTCCCTCGCCGAGCAGGCGCCACCGGGTGAGCGCATCGCGTCCGAGGATCCGACGACGTTGGCCCGTGCGGCCACTCGGGCCGAGCTGCGCCAGCCGGGCACGATGGAGCGCGCCTTCGCCGGCACGTCGGCCACTGGGCGACCGATGCAGGCCGGCCCCTCCATGGGCTCCATGATCGGCAGCTCGATGCTCGGCACCATCGCGGGCGTCGTGATCGGCTCCGCCATCGCGCAGGCGTTCCTGCCCGACGCCTCGAGCTTCGACGCGGGTGCCGACGGTTCCGCCGACGGTGCCGGCGACGCTGGAGCGGATGCCGGTGGCGACGCGTCGGCCGACGGCGGCGGGTACGACGGCGGCGGCTACGACGGCGGTGGGTACGACGGCGGCGGGTATGGTGGCGACTTCGGCGGAGGCGGCGGTGATTTCGGGGGCGGCGACTTCGGCGGTGGCGACTTCGGGTTCTGATCCGACCCCGCCCAGCCGCCCACGCTGGCCGGGCATCGCCCTCGATGACGGCGGCACGGGTTAGGGTCGCACCATGAGCAAGCAGGACGGCTCGTCGAGGCAGGTCACCAGCGGCCCCGTCGACGATTCGGCGACCCCGATCCTGCACGTCGACATGGACGCTTTCTTCGTCTCCGTCGAGCTCCTCTCGAGGCCCGAGCTCCGCGGCAAGCCGGTACTCGTCGGAGGCACGGCGGGCCGCGGGGTCGTCTCGGCTGCGAGCTACGAGGCGCGCCGCTACGGCGTCAATTCGGCGATGCCGATGTCCATCGCCCTCCAGCGCTGCCCCAACGCCATCGTGCTGCGGGGTGACTACGCGAGATACGCGAGGTATTCGAAGCAGGTCATGGCGATCTTCGAGCAGCTCACGCCGCTCGTCGAGCCGCTCTCGATCGACGAGGCGTTCCTCGACGTGTCGGGTGCCCGGCGCCTGCACGGCAGTCCTGCCGAGATCGCGTGGACCATCCGCGACCGCGTGCACGCCGAGACCGGCCTCACCTGCTCGATCGGGGTGGCCGCGACGAAGTACGTGGCGAAGGTGGCCTCCAGCCGTGCGAAGCCCGACGGGATGCTGGTCGTGCCGGCGGCGCAGACCATCGAGTTCCTGCACCCGCTCCCGGTGTCGGCGCTGTGGGGCGTCGGCCGGGTCACTGAGGAATCGCTGACCCGCCTGGGGCTGCGAACCGTCGGCGATGTCGCGGCCATGCCCTACGACGCGCTCGAGCGCTCCGTGGGGCCGGCGCTGGCGGCACAGCTCAGCAGGCTGGCGAACGGCGTCGATCCACGCGACGTGCACACCACTCGCGTCGAGAAGAGCATCGGGCACGAGAACACGTTCGGTCATGACCTCGTCGACCCCGTCGAGATCCGTCGGGAGCTCCTGCGGCTCTCGAGCAATGTGGCCGTGCGACTGCGCAAGGCCGGGCTCGTCGGGCGCACCGTGACGCTCAAGCTGCGCTACGGCGATTTCCGCACGGTCACGCGTTCGCGCACGCTCGCGGAGCCCACCGACGTCGCGCGGCGCATCTACGACGAGGCGTCCGACGCCCTCGGCGAGCTCATCGGCGATGGCGCCCGCGTGCGCCTCATCGGGGTGCGCGCAGAGCACCTCGGCCCGTCGGGAAGCGGCGCGATGCTGTGGGACCCCGACGAGGAGTGGCGCGACGCCGAACGCACGATCGACGAGGTCACCGCCAAGTTCGGCACGGGCGCGGTGCGTCCGGCGACACTCGTACGCCCGGCCGCGGAACGCCGTGGCGGACGCACTCGGCCCGGCCCCGACGACGACGAAGCCGCTGCTGCGGCCGCCGGGTGGGGCTGGTAGCACGAGGCATCCGCGAGTAGCGTGGCTCGCATGGCTGAACTCGTTCTGGACCTTGCAGGAACCGTCTCCGGTGTCGGCGTGAAGACGTCCTACGGCGAGGCGGTCGACATCGATGGCACGAAGGTGATTCCCGTCGCACTCGGCGCCTATGGGTTCGGCGGTGGCGGAGGCACGACCGACGCCGACGCCGGCACGAGCGCGACCGGTGGCGGCTCGCGAGAGCTCCACGGTCAGGGCAGCGGCGGCGGTGGTGGCGGCATCTCCATTCCGCTCGGCGCATACGTCGGCCGCCGTGGCGAGGTGCGCTTCGAGCCGAACCTCATCGGGCTCATCCTCGTCGCCACGCCGTTCGTCTGGGTGACCGGCAAGGCGTTGAAGGCGATCATCCGCGCGCTGAAGCACTGATCGCCGGGTAGCCGCCGGCCACTTCGTCGGTCACGGCGCGTCCCGCGGCGTCGTCACGTCGCCGCTGGCGTGCGCGAGCGTATACTCTGATGTCGAACACGGGAGTCCGGTGAGCCGGGCTGAGAGGAAGGTTCTCAACCTTCGACCGTCGAACCTGATCTGGGTCATGCCAGCGCAGGGAGGGCAGCGCATCTCGAATCCCGTGCCTCTTTCCTCGAACTGAAAGGGCACGACAGTGCACGCAACCGTCACTTCCACCACTTCGACCGTGCGTCCCGATGGGCGACGACTCCGCTGGCGGGTCGTCGACATCGTGGTCGCGAGCGTCATCGGCGTCGCCGTCGGTGTCGTCTTCTGGGCATGGGGCGTCGTCTGGGGTCCCATCTCCGCACCCATCGAGGCGCTGCTTCCCGGGCTGCAGGCCGCCCCGGCAGCGCTCTGGCTGGTGGCCGGCGTGCTGGGCGCGCTCGTGATCCGCAAGCCCGGCGCCGCGCTCTACACGGAGCTCGTCGCGGCGATCGTCTCCGCACTGATCGGCAGCCAGTGGGGAGGCCTGCTCACGATCGAGGCCGGCCTCGTGCAGGGGTTGGGCGCCGAGCTCGTCTTCGCGATCTTCCTCTACCGCAACTGGCGGCTGCCCGTCGTGCTGCTCGCCGGCGCCGGCGCCGGTCTCGCGATGGCGGTCAACGACCTCGTCCTCTGGTACGCCGGAGCGGCACCCACCTTCACGATCGTCTACACGATCTCGGCCGTCGTGGGCGGTGCCCTCATCGCGGGCGGGCTCTCCTGGCTCGCGGTCCGGGGGCTCGCACGGGCGGGCGCCCTCGACCGGTTCGCCGCGGGACGCGAGCTCCGGACGGTCTGACGATGACGACGCTCGACGCGTCGACGCGTCCGGCGGCGGTGACCGCGCGGGGGTGGGGCTGGCGTCACGGCGGACGGCGTGACGCCGCCGTGCACGGCCTCGACC
>NZ_JBFUCL010000141.1:0-8922 GCF_056405255.1 Agromyces sp. P1_H4
GCCCTGAGCCGGGCGCTCGCCGGCGTGGCCGGGCGGACCGTCGTCGTCAACCTCCCCGGATCGCGCGGCGGCGTCGCCGACGGCCTCCGTGTGCTCGACGAGCTGCTCCCCCACCTCCTCGACCAGGTCGCCGGAGGCGACCATGCGCCGCGAGGTTCGGATGCCTGAGGCGAGCACGGCTCGCCCCGACGTGTTGGCCGTCGTCACGACGGAGCCGCTCGACCGCACAGTGATCGAGGCGTTCGTGCAGTCGCGGCAGGACGGCGCGCTCGTCACGTTCGAGGGCGTCATCCGCGATCACGACCACGGCGCATCCGTGACCCTGCTCGAGTACGAGGCGCATCCCGAGGCGGAGCGCTTCCTGCGGGAGACGTGCGTCGAGGTCGCCCTCGAGACCGGCCTGCGGGTCGCCGCCGCCCACCGCGTCGGCACCCTGGCCATCGGGGACGTCGCGCTCGTGGCATCCGTCGCGGCACCGCACCGCGCCGAGGCCTTCGCCGCATGCGCCCTGCTCGTCGACCGCATCAAGGAGCGCACGCCCATCTGGAAGCGCCAGCACCTCGACGGCGGCACCACCGAGTGGGTGAATCTCTGACCTGGGCTCGCGTGGCCGACTGAAGGATTCAGCCGCGCTCGACCGGGTACCGCAGGTGCAGCACGCGCCGACCCTGCACGACGGCCGTCGGGTCGCCGAGCCGCGCCGGGCCCGCGTCGCCGAAGTACCGCTTGCCCGATCCCATCACGACCGGCACGAGGTCGATGGCCACCTCATCGACGAGTCCGGCGTCGAGCGCCTGACCTGCGATCGTGCCGGCGGCGAGGGCCACGTTGCGCTCGCCGGCGATCTCCCTCGCCCGGTCGACCGCCGCGGTGATGCCCTGGGTGACGAAGTGGAAGTCCTCGGAGCCCGGGTACGACCAGTCGTGGGGCGGCTCGTGCGTGAGCACCACGATGGGCGTCCCGATGGGATGCTTCCCGTGCCAGCCGTCGGTGACGTCGAACAACTCGCGGCCGACGACGAGCGCGCCGATCGAGTCGACCCATGACCGCCAGTAGTCGGCGCTGGCCTGCGTGACGTGGAACGGCGGCAGCTCGCCCTCGTTCACGATCTCGACGTCGCCGTTGTCGTACCACTCGAACAGCTCGCCGATGCCGTTGTCGTCGAAGGCGATGAACCCGTCGAGCGACATGGAGGCGTTCGCGATGACCTTGCCCATGCCGGCACGGTAGCGCCGTCGCGCGCCGGCCGGAAGGGGTTCGGCGGCGCTGGGTGTCCGGCGGGTGCGATCAGCCGCCGGCGAACGGCGGCAGCACGTCGACGTGCGAGCCCAGCGCGGCCCCGGCGTCACGTCGCACGACGCCGTCGACGAGGAACGACCCGTTCGCCACGACCCGGGCCATCGTCGGGCCGTAGCGTTCCACGAGGCGCTCGCGCAGCTCGCCGACCGTCGTCCCGGCCTCGGATGCCGCGAGGGTCTCCTGTTCGATGCCCGCGGCCTCGGCGGCAGCAGCGAAGTACCGAACGGTGACGGATGCCACGTCAGCCACCGATCCCGCCCATCGACCGCACCGGGCGGTGGAAGTCGGCGGCGTCGATGCCGTGACCGGCCTGCTTGCCCCACATCGCCGCGCGCCACCGTTCGGCCAGCTCGGCGTCGGCAGCGCCCGCACGCAGCATCCCGCGCAGGTCGGTCTCGTCGTCGCTGAACAGGCACGACCGCACCGAGCCCTCGGCCGTCAGCCGCGTGCGGTCGCAGGCGGCGCAGAACGAGCGCGTGACCGACGCGATGATGCCCACCGTGGCCGGACCGCCGTCGACCAGCCACTCCTCCGCGGGCGACGACGGGTCCTCGCGGGCGACGGCCTCGAGTTCGAAGTGYTCGCCGAGCACCGCGAGCAGCTCGTCGGCATCGACCATGTTGTCGCGCTTCCACTGCTCGTCGGCGTCGAGCGGCATCTGCTCGATGAAGCGCAGGCGGCAGCCGTGCTCGACCGCCCAGGCGAGCAGGGCGGGCGCGTCGTGCAGGGTCTCGCGCATCGCGACCGCGTTGACCTTGAGGGGACCGAGGCCTGCCCGGTGCGCCGCGGCGATGCCGTCGAGCACCCGCGGCAGGCGGTCACGGYGGGTGAGCCGCGTGAAGTGCTCGCGATCCAGGGTGTCGAGCGAGACGTTGACCCTGGTGAGCCCGGCAYCCTTGAGCGCCTGGGCCCTGCGGTCGAGCCCGATGCCGTTCGTGGTGAGGGCGAGCGGGATACCCGGCGCTGCGGCGGAGCTCAGAGCGATGATCTCGACGAGGTCGGCCCGCGTCAGCGGCTCGCCGCCCGTGAACCGCACCTCGCGCACGCCGAGGTCGTGCACGGCGATGCCGACGAGCCGGGCGATCTCGGATGCCGACAGCAGTTCGTCGTTGGGGATCACCGGCAGGCCCTCGGCCGGCATGCAGTACGTGCAGCGCAGCGAGCAGGCCGAGGTGATCGACACCCGGAGGTCGTGGGCGACGCGGCCGAAGCGATCGACCAGCCCCGCGGCATCCGGACGCCCGTCGATCGAGGGCGCAGCCGAAGGCGGCCGGCGCACGGCCGGCATGCCGAGGGAGAGGGCGGCCATGCCCTCCACACTAGGCGCTTCCACGTTTCGCGCCGATGTCGATCGGCTGATGATGTCGCGCCCGATGCCCCTGGAACGATGACAGCGGATGCCGTGGTCACTATCGTTGACGAGTCGGGAGGAGACGTCATGTCGTTCATCACTCGAGGGTTCAGCGGGCGAAGTCGCGAACGCGACGATCGCCTGCCACCCGGCCAGACCCTCGTCAGCGACTTCCCAGTGCTCTCGGCCGGGCCGACGCCAGAGGTCGAGACCGACGAGTGGGAGTTCACGATCCGCACCGAGTCGGGCGTGCACCGCTGGAACTGGGACGAGTTCATGGCGCTGAAGATCGACGACGTCGACACCGACATCCACTGCGTCACGCACTGGTCGAAGCTCGGCACGAGCTGGCGCGGCGTCTCGCTCGACACCCTCTTCGAGGACATCGAGACCGAGCAGGAGTACGTCATGGCGCACAGCTACGGGGGGTACACGACCAACGTGCCGCTCGACGAACTGCTTGACGGCAAGGCGTGGGTCGCGTTCGAGTTCGACGGCGAACCGCTCGACCCCGAGCACGGCGGCCCCGCGCGGCTGCTCGTGCCGCACCTCTACTTCTGGAAGAGCGCCAAGTGGGTGCGTGGGCTCACGATGATGGACCAGGACGAGCCCGGCTTCTGGGAGCAGAACGGCTACCACATCCACGGCGACCCGTGGAAGGAAGAGCGCTACTGGTGAGCGACACGACGGCGCCGGTCGCGCAGGCTCAGGGGCAGCCCCAGGCGCAGACCGACGCGCTCAGCGCCGCCCTGCGCGCGGTGCCCCGCTCGGGATGGCACGCCGCCACGGTGGCCGCTGTGCACCGTGAGACGCCGAACGCCTCGCGCCTCGAGCTCGACGTCGACGGCTGGCCCGGCAATGCGGCGGGGCAGCACCTCGACGTGCGGCTCACTGCGCCCGACGGCTACACCGCGACGCGCTCGTACTCGATCGCCTCGTCGGGCTCCTCGACGCGCGTCGTGCTCGCGGTCGACAAGCTGCCCGACGGCGAGGTCTCGCCGTACCTCGTCGACGAGGTGCGCGCGGGCGACATGCTCGAGGTGCACGGCCCGCTCGGCGCGTTCTTCGTCTGGGCGCCCGCCGCCGAGACCGGCGACGCCCGGCCGGTGCAGCTCATCGCGGGCGGCTCCGGCGTGGTGCCGCTCTACGCGATGGCGCACGCGCACGCCGAGGCCGGCGACCCCACCCCGTTCCGCCTGCTCTACTCGGTGCGCACGCCCGACGACGTGTACTTCGCGGACGAGCTCGACGCGCTCGCCGCGGCGTCCGCGCCCCTCCACCTCGACTTCGTCTACACGCGCAGGGCGCCCGACGGCTGGGCGGGTGCCCCGGGGCGCATCACCCGCGAGGCGCTGGAGGCCGCGGTGCTGCCCGCGTCGGAGCATCCGCGGGTCTATGTCTGCGGCTCGACCGGGTTCGTCGAGCTCGTCGCCGACTGGCTCGTGGGCCTCGGCCACGACCCGAGGTCGATCCGCACCGAGCGTTACGGAGGCACCTGATGCAGCACGTCGACGGCAACGCCCTCGCCGGCCCGCTCGCCGAGTTCTTCTCGTTCGATGTCACGATGGCGACCGCCSGGTGCAACGGCTGCGGCACGATCGCCGAGCTCGCCCGCGCGATGGTCTACCGCAGTGGTGCGGGCACGGTGGTGCGCTGCGGGTCGTGCGACCACGTGCTCGCGACGCTCATCGAGGCGGGCGACCGCGCCTGGATCGGCTTCAGTGGCGTGAGCGCGATCGAGGTTCCGCGAGGCTGAGGTGTCGCGCCGCTGCGCGCGGGGCGCTTCGGGGAGGTGCGCCGATGTGGATCGGCTGGATCGAGTTCGACGTGCTCCTCGGTGACGTGCACACGCTGAAGGAGAAGCGAGCGATCGTCCGCCCGATCCTCGGCGACCTGCGGCGCACGACGGAGGCGAGCGTCGCCGAGGTCGGCGACCAGGACCTGCACCGGCGCGCCGAGATCGGCGTCGGCGTGGTCGCGTCGGGCGCCGACCGGGTGACCGAGGTGCTCGACCGTGCCGAGCGGCTCGTGGCGGGCCGTCCCGAGATCACCCTGCTCTCGGCCCGCCGGCGGCTGCGGCAGAGCGACGACGACTGAGCGGATGCCGCGGGGCGCGGCGGTGCCGCCGGCCACACGCGGCGCACGGCTCAGGCGACGGCCGCGCCGTCCTTCCACACCCGCGCCACGAGCGGCACCCCCGGACGGTAGGCGAGGTGCACGTGGCTCGGCGCGTCGAGCAGCGTGAGGTCTGCGCGCATGCCCGGGCGGATCGCCCCGACATCCGTGCGCCGCAGCGCCGCCGCACCACCGGCGGTCGACGCCCAGAGCGCCTCGGCCGGCGTCATGCCCATGTCCCGCACGGCGACGGCGATGCAGAACGGCAACGAGCTCGTGAAGCTCGACCCCGGATTGCAGTCGCTCGCGAGTGCGACGGTGACGCCCGCGTCGATGAGCCGGCGCGCGTCGGGGTAGGGCTGGCGGGTCGAGAACTCCACCCCCGGCAGCAGGGTCGCGACCGTGTCGGATGCCGCGAGCGCCGCGACATCCGCGTCGCTCAGGTAGGTGCAGTGGTCGACGGATGCCGCACCGAGCTCGACCGCGAGCTGCACGCCGCCGCCCTCGCCGAGCTGGTTGCCGTGCACCCGCACGCCGAGGCCCGCGGCGGCGCCCGCCTCGAGGACCCGCCGGGACTGATCGGGCGTGAACGCGCCGCGCTCGCAGAACGCGTCGACCCAACGCGAATGGGGCGCGCAGGCGTCGAGCATCTCGCCGACGACGAGGTCGACGTACGCGTCGGGCCGGTCGGCGTACTCCGCGGGCACGACGTGCGCGCCGAGGAAGGTGACCTCGTCGGTGACCTCGCGGGCGAGGCGCACGATCCGCTCCTCGGACGCGACGGAGAGGCCGTAGCCCGACTTCACCTCGAACGTGGTCGTGCCCTGGGCGTGCAGCTCGGCCACGAAGCCGGCGAGCC
Source organism: Agromyces sp. P1_H4 (assembly GCF_056405255.1). Lineage (NCBI taxonomy): Bacteria > Bacillati > Actinomycetota > Actinomycetes > Micrococcales > Microbacteriaceae > Agromyces > Agromyces sp. P1_H4. The sequence goes on from NZ_JBFUCL010000141.1 coordinate 5,625, forward strand.
GAGCCCGCAGCTCGTCGTCGCTCGCGGCGCGGGTGGCGGCGACGGTCGAGCGGATGCCGCCCGCCTCGTAGCGCTGCCCCGCCATGCGCGCGGCGAACTCCTGGGCCCGGTCGCCACCGAACACGAGGTGGGTGTGGCTGTCGACGAACCCGGGGATCACCGCGCCGCCGCCGACGTCGACGATCTCCACGTCGGCGTCCCAGAGGGTGCGGTGCTCCTCGGCCTCCCGGCGGTCGGCGCGCTCGGCGGGGCCCGCCCCGCCCGCGAGATGCTCCTGCGCGTGCAGGGCGTGGCCGACCCACGCGATGCGCCCGTCCTCGACGAGCAGGGCCGCGTCGCGCACGATGCCGAGCGGCCCGCCGTCGCGGTCGGGTGCCGGGTCGTTCGTCACGAGCTCGGCGACGCCCGTCAGCAGCATGCGTGTCGCTGCGGCGCCGTCGCTCATGCGTCGAGCATAGGCACGCGCAGCCCGCGCTCGCGAGCGACCTCGACGGCGCGGTCGTAGCCCGCGTCGACGTGGCGCATGACGCCGGTGCCCGGGTCGTTCACGAGCACCCGGGCGATCTTCTCGGCGGCGAGGTCGGTGCCGTCGGCCACGACGACCTGGCCGGCGTGGATCGAGCGGCCGATGCCGACGCCGCCGCCGTGGTGGATCGAGACCCAGGTCGCCCCCGACGCCGTGTTGAGCATGGCGTTCAGCAGCGGCCAGTCGGCGATCGCGTCGGAGCCGTCGGCCATCGACTCGGTCTCGCGGTAGGGACTTGCCACCGAGCCCGAGTCGAGGTGGTCGCGGCCGATCACGACGGGAGCGCTCAGCTCGCCCGAGGCCACCATCTCGTTGAACTTCAGGCCGGCGAGGTGCCGTTCCTGGTAGCCGAGCCAGCAGATGCGCGCGGGCAATCCCTCGAAGTGCACCTTCTCGCCCGCCTGGGTGATCCAGCGGCGCAGGTGCTCGTCTTCGGGGAAGAGCTCGAGGATGGCGCGGTCGGTCGCGGCGATGTCGGCCGGGTCGCCCGAGAGCGCGGCCCAGCGGAACGGTCCCTTGCCCTCGGCGAAGAGCGGCCGGATGTAGGCGGGCACGAAGCCGGGGAACTCGAACGCGCGGTCGTAGCCGGCGAGCTCGGCCTCGCGACGAATGGAGTTGCCGTAGTCGAACACCTCGGCGCCCGCGTCCTGGAAGCCGACCATCGCGGCCACCTGCTTGGCCATGCTCCCCCGTGCGCGATCGGTGAACCCCTCGGGGTCCCGCTCGGCCTCGGCCTGCCAGTCCTCGAAGGGGACCCCCACGGGCAGGTACGACAGCGGGTCGTGGGCGCTCGTCTGGTCGGTCACGATGTCGACGGCGATGGCACCGGCGCGATGACGCAGCAGCAGCTCGGGGAACACCAGGGCGGCATTGCCGACCACGCCGACGGAGCGAGCCTCGCCGGCGTCCTTCGCCGCGACCACCCGGGCGATCGCCTGGTCGAGGTCGGTGTGGTACTCGTCGAGGTAGCCGTGTTCCACACGGCGCCGGAGGCGCGACTCGTCGACGTCGACGATCAGCACGGCGCCGCCGTTCATCGTGACGGCGAGCGGTTGCGCGCCGCCCATGCCGCCGCAGCCGCCCGTGAGCGTCAGGGTGCCGGCGAGGCTACCCCCGAACCTGGCCCGGGCGATCGCGCCGAACGTCTCGTACGTGCCCTGCAGGATGCCCTGCGTGCCGATGTAGATCCACGAGCCGGCCGTCATCTGGCCGTACATGGTGAGGCCGAGCTGCTCGAGCCGGCGGAACTCGGGCCACGTCGCCCAGTCGCCCACGAGGTTGGAGTTGGCGATGAGCACCCGCGGCGCCCACTCGTGCGTGCGGAACACGCCCACGGGCTTCCCGGACTGCACGAGCAGCGTCTCGTCGGCCTCGAGGTCTTCGAGGGTGCGCACGATCGCGTCGAACGCCTCCCAGTTGCGGGCCGCCTTGCCCGTGCCGCCGTAGACGATCAGGTCCTCAGGACGCTCGGCGACGTCGGGGTCGAGGTTGTTCATGAGCATGCGCAGGGGCGCCTCGGTCTGCCAGCTCTTCGCGGTCAGCTCGGTGCCGCGGGCGGCGCGGACGGTGCGCGGGCCGGTGACGGCTGCGGTGGGTGCGTCGGTCATGCCTCGATCTCATCGCACGCGGCATCCGGCGACAACGGATGCCACGGGGTGCCCGTCTGGGATGCCAGACGAACGGTGCGAGCCCCGGGTCAGCCGAGCGGGATGCCGCGGGCCGCCATGAAGGGCACCGCGTCGACGGCGACCCCGTCGAGGTGCACCTCGAAGTGGAGGTGGCATCCCGTGGAGGCGCCCGTGCTGCCCACCGCGCCGATCAACTGGCCGGCGGTCACCGTCTGGCCCGGTACCACGAACGTGCCGCCCGAGACGAGGTGGCCGTAGCCCGTGGCGACGCCCGAGCCGTGGTCGATGAGGATCCAGTTGCCGAGGCTGCCGTTCGGTGCGGCGTCGGCCACGACGCCGTCGGTCGCCGCGTACACCGGGGTCTCGCACGCGGCCGCGAGGTCGGTGCCGCGGTGGAAGTCGTTGACGCCGGGAACCGGCTTGACCGGGCGAAGTCCGAAGCCGTCGGTGATGTGCCCGGCCACGGGAAGCGCCCAGCCCTGGTCGCTCAGCTGCCCGGCGTCGGCCGGCAGCGACTGGATGAGGGAGATGCTGCTGGCTGCGACCCGGCTGTCCTCCGCGGCCCTCGCCTGCACGTCCTCGAGGTCCTGTCGGGCATCGGCGAGGGCCTGCTCGGCGTTCGCCACATCGTCTTCGAGGGCATCGACCGGCACCTCGTCGACGGCGGTCCAGGCGGCGTCGGCACGCTCCTGCGCGGTCTCGGCCTCGGCGGTGCGCTTCTCGACGATGGCGAGCAGCTTGTCGGCATCGCCAGAGATCTGCTCGACCCGGGCGAACCCGCCGAGTCCGGCGAGGAGGTCGTGGCCCGCGCCGAACGCCGCGGGCATCGAGGAGAGCGTGGCGCTGCCGCCGCCGCGTGCCGCGGCGACGTAGACGCGCTTGGCGGCATCGACGTCCTGCTGGGCGGCGTCGGCGACGTCCTGCAGGCGCTGCGCGACCGCGCGGGCCACCTCTTGCGTGGCACGGGCGTCGGCGAGGGCGGCCTCGGCCTCGCGCAGCTCGGTCGTGGCCCGCGTGATCGTCGAGCGGGCGGCGACCAGTGCGGCGTTCTGGGCCTGGGCCGCTGCCGACACGGTTCGCGTGGTCGGACGGTACGAGGAGCTCGTGCGCGGCGAGCCGGCGGAGGGTGCGGGCGCCTCCGTGC
>NZ_JBFUCL010000142.1:0-8890 GCF_056405255.1 Agromyces sp. P1_H4
CCTACTGGCGCCCGGCACGTTCTACGACGCGGCGACCGCGGCCGGCGGCGACGTCATCGCCGATCCGCTGCTGCTGCCGGACCGTCCGGCGCCGCGCGAGCTCGTCGAACTGGTGCTCGAGCGGTACGAGCAGGTCGACGCCGCGCGCCGCGAGCGCGCCTGAGGCGTACGAATGGCGGCGGCGACGCCGACTCTTCGGGGAGCGCGCGACGAGCGGGCTCCCCGTCGGCGACCTCAGGCGGTGAGGCTCGGCGTGCCGTCCGCCTCCGCGGCCCGCGCGAGCACGTCGGCGATGCGGCCCTTGCAGCCGCCGCATCCCGTGCCCGCACGCGTGTCCCGGCCCACGCACTCGACGGTCGTGTTGCCGCAGGCTGCCGACTCCTCGATGCGCCCCACGGTGACGCCGTTGCACCAGCACACGGTGCTCGACGGCGCGAACGCGTCGGCGTCGGCCGCGGGATCGTAGTCGGGACCGTCGAACCGCAGCAGCAGGGAGCGGTCGGCGGGCAGTTCGCCGCGCCGCTCGAACAGGAGCGTCAGCTCGGCGGCGGTGCGCGGCATCCCGACGCTCACGAAGCCGGTCAGCACGCCGTCCTCGGTCACCATCTTCACGTAGCGGAGGTGCTCGGGATCGGCCCACTGCGAGACGCGGCGGCGCGGRTGCAGGGCGTCGTCGTCCCACGGGTCGGCCGCGATCTCGCCCACGGCGACCACGTCGATGTGCTCGGCCTTGAGCATCACGATCGGGTCCCGTTCGCCCGGCACCGCGGCATCCGTCCCGCGCCCCGCTGCCTCGTCGGTGAACGCGGCGGCGAGCCACGACGCCTGGCGCCAGCCCGGTCCGATGAGGCCCGACGGCGCGCCGGGCAGCACGCGCTGGCCCGCGAGCTCATCGGTGCGCGGCGTCACTTGGGCGCAGTCGCCGATCGCGTACACGTCGGGGTCGCTCCACGACTGCAGCCGCTCGTTCACGACGACGCCGACGGCCGTGCGCAGGCCCGCGAGGGTGGCGAGCTCGTTGYGGGGGCTCACGCCGCAGGAGAGGACGAGCAGGTCGCCGCGCAGCTGCTTGCCGTCGGCGGTGACGAGCATGTCGAACCGGCGCCGGCCGTTCTCGTCCGTGCGGAACGCGACCGCCTCCGCACGGCTGTGCGCGATGACGGTGATGCCCGTACGCCGCAGCGCCGCACGCAGCACCTGCCCGCCGCCGCGGTCGAGGTTGCGCGGCATGGGGTGCGGCCCGTGGTGCACGACGCACACCTGCGCGCCGGCATGGGCCGCGGCGAGGGCGAGCTCGAGGCCGAGCACCCCGGCGCCCAGGACGATGATGCGGCGACGAGCGCGTACGGCCTCGAGCACCCGCTCGGCGTCGGCGACGTCGCGGAGCGCCGTGATGCCCTCGGGCAGCTCGTCGTCGCGCGCCACGAGCTGCCGCGCGTACTTCTCGAGCGACGAGAGGTCGCGGCGGTGCCGCTCCACGCCGTCGAGGGTCGGCACGTTCGCGCGCGACCCGGTGGCCAGCACGAGACGGTCGTAGGGCAGCTCCTCGCCCGTGCCGAGCCGCACCGTTCGCGACGCCCGGTCGATCGAGGTGGCAGCCACGCCCACGAGCATGCGGGCACCCGCCGCCTCGGCGGCCGCCGCATCGCCGACGAGCATGGCGTCGAGGTCGGTGTTGCCGACCGCGTACTCGGCGACGAGCACCCGGTTGTAGGCCTCGGTCTGCTCGCCGCCGACGACCGTGAGCGCGATGTCGCCGCGCTCGACCGACGGCAGCAGCTCCTCGACGAAGCGGGCGCCGACGGGGCCGTATCCGACGAGGACGATCCTCAGTGCGCTCATGCGGGGACCCCGGCTTCCATGCGGCTCGCGACGCAGGTGACGCGCACGACGTTGGTTTTGAACTCGGGCATCGACGAGATCGGGTCGACCGCGTCGCTCGTCAGTAGGTTGGCCGCCTGGGCGTCGCCGTAGTGGAACGGCAGGAACACGTCATCGGGTCGGATGTCGGTCGTGAGCCTCGCGCGGCAGCGCATCGTGCCGCGCGGGTTGGTGAGCTCGAGCGGATCGCCGTCGTCGATGCCGAGGCGCAGTGCGGTCGCCGGATGCATCGAGGCGAACGCCTCGGGCTGGGCGCCGAGCAGCTCGGGCACCCGCCGGGTCTGGGCGCCGCTCTGGTAGTGCTCGAGGAGCCGTCCGGTGACGAGGGTGAGCTCGCCGTCGGCCGGGCGCGGCCGCGCGGACTCGCGCACCGACACGGCCACCAGCCGGGCGAGCCCGTCGGGGTGCGCGAACCGGTCGGCGAAGAGGCGCGGAGTGCCCGCGCTGCCCCGCGGCATCGGCCAGTACGCCGCCTCGCCGCGGTCGAGCATGGCGTAGTCGATGCCGGAGTAGTCGGCGATGCCGCCCTCCGACGCGTCGCGGAGCTCCTCGAACACCCGCTCGGGGTCGGTGTCGAACGCGGCGCCGCACTCCAGCCTGCGGGCGAGCTCCGACAGGACCCACAACTCGTCGCGCACCCCCGCGGGCGGGGTGATGGYACGGCGGCGACGGATGACGCGGCCCTCGAGGTTCGTCATCGTGCMCTCCTCCTCGGCCCACTGCGTGACCGGGAGCACGACATCGGCGAGGGCCGCCGTCTCGGACAGGAAGAAGTCGCACACCACGAGGAGGTCGAGTCGCGCAATGCCCTCGCGCACCGCTTCCACGTTCGGCGACGAGACGACGAGGTTCGAGCCGTGCACGAGCAGCGCGCGCACGCCGCCCGGACGCCCGAGCGACTGCAGGAGCTCCACGGCCGGCACTCCGGGCCCGGGGATGTCCTCGGGCGCGACGCCCCACACGCGAGCGACATGGGCACGGGCCTCGGGATCCGTGATCTTGCGGTATCCCGGCAGCTGGTCGCACTTCTGCCCGTGCTCGCGGCCGCCCTGCCCGTTGCCCTGGCCGGTGAGGGTGCCGTAGCCGCTGCCCGCTCGGCCCGGGAGGCCTAGAAGCAGTGCGAGGTTGATCGCGGCCGTCGCGGTGTCGGTGCCGTCGACGTGCTGCTCCACTCCGCGCCCGGTGAGGATGTACGTGCCGTCTCCCGACGCGAGGCGCCGCGCGAGCCGCTTCAGCGTGAGCGCCGCGACGCCCGTCACCGACTGCACGCGTTCGGGCCACCACGACGCGACGCTGCGGCGCAGCGACTCGAACCCGGTCGTGCGGGCAGCCACGTAGTCGGCGTCGACGAGTCGCTCCGCGATGACGACGTGGATGAGGCCCAGCAGCAGGGCGAGGTCGGTGCCCGGCGCCGGCTGCACGTGCAGGCCCTTCCCATCGTCGGTGAGGCGCGCGGTCGCCGTGCGCCGGGGATCGACGACGACGAGGCCGCCCGCGGCCTGCGCGCCCCCGAGGTGCCCGATGAACGGCGGCATCGTCTCGGCCACGTTCGTGCCGAGCAGGAGCACGGTGCGCGCCCCGTCGAGGTCCTCGAGCGGGAACGGCAGGCCGCGATCGACGCCGAACGCGCGGTTGCCGGCTGCGGCCGCCGACGACATGCAGTACCGGCCGTTGTAGTCGATGCGGCTCGTGCCCAGCGCGAGCCGTGCGAACTTGCCGAGCAGGTACGCCTTCTCGTTCGTGAGCCCGCCGCCGCCGAAGACGCCCACGGCGTCCGCGCCGTGCGCCGAGCGGATGCCGCGCAGGCGCGCCGCGACGAGGTCGAGCGCCTCCTCCCACGACGCTTCGTGGAGCGCGCCGTCGGCGCCCCGCAGGAGCGGGGCGCCGAGGCGAGACGGTGCGCGGAGCAACTCCGCCGACGTCCATCCCTTCTTGCACAGGCCGCCGCGGTTCGTGGGGAAGTCGCGGCCGCTGACGGTCACGGGCGTCGCAGCGGTCGCGTCGTCCGCGGCATCCGTCGGCGTGAGGGTCATCGCGCATTGCAGCGCGCAGTACGGGCAGTGCGAGGGGGCGGCGGGACGGGGCATCCGGACTCGTTTCAGATCTTGTGTTCGCGGAGGCGGCTCGACCGCACGTAGACGACGTAGGTGAGCACGAGGAGCACGACGTAGGTGGCGACGAAGCCGAGGAACGCGGCGGCGTACCCGCCCGTGGACTGGAACGAGAGGTTCAGCGCCTGCGGGATGAGGAAGCCGCCGTACGCGCCGATCGCGGAGATGAGGCCGAGGGCGGCCGCGGCCTTCCGCTGGGTGGACACGTCGCCGGCGCCGCCGCCGCGCACCGCGAACACCACGGGGACCATGCGGTAGGTCGAGCCGTTGCCGATGCCGGCCGCGGCGAACAGCAGCAGGAAGAGGCCGAGGAACAGCCAGAAGCTCGCCACCGGGAGCGTCAGCAGCACGGCGAGGGTCACGGTGCCCATCACCGCGAACGCGGCCATCGTGATGCGGGCGCCGCCGAACCGGTCGGAGAGGCGGCCGCCGTAGGGACGGGCGAGCGACCCGACGAGGGCGCCGAGGAAGGCGAGGGAGACCGACGCGCCGCCCACGCTGATCGCGGAGAACTCGGGGAACTGGTCGGCGATGAGCTTCGGGAAGACGCTCGCGAAGCCGATGAACGACCCGAACGTGCCGATGTAGAGGAGCGACAGCATCCAGAGGTGCGGCTCCCGGAGCGCTGCGGCGGAGCCGGCGAAGTCGGCCTTCGCGCTCGAGAGGTTGTCCATGTACCGGTAGGCGCCGAACATGGCCACGAGGATCAGCGGCACCCAGATGATGCCGGCGAGGGGCACGTTGAGGGTCGCGCCCGCGCCGATCGTGATGACGATCGGCACGACGAACTGGGCGACGGATGCCCCGAGGTTGCCGCCTGCGGCGTTCAGGCCGAGCGCCCAGCCCTTCTCGCGCTGCGGGTAGAAGAACGTGATGTTCGACATGGAGCTCGCGAAGTTGCCGCCGCCGAAGCCGGCCAGCGCCGCGACCAGGAGCAGCACCCCGAACGGCGTCTCGGGGTTGGACACGCACACCGCGAGGGCGATCGTGGGCAGGAGGAGCAGGCCGGCCGAGACGATGGTCCAGTTGCGACCGCCGAAGCGGGGCACGAGGAACGAGTACGGGATGCGGAGGGTCGCGCCCACGAGGCTCGGGATCGAGATGAGCCAGAACACCTGGCCGGTGTCGAGGTCGAAGCCCGCCGCAGGCAGCGTGACGGCGACGATCGACCAGAGCTGCCAGACGACGAACCCGAGGAACTCGGCGAAGATCGACCAGTGGAGGTTGCGACGGGCGATGCCCCGGCCGACCGACTCCCACTGCGCGTGGTCCTCGGGGTTCCAGTGGTCGATCCAGCGACCGGGCCGGGTCGCCAGCGGCAGCGCGGTCGTGGTCGCGGTCGTGCTGGTGGTCGTGGTGATGCTCGGGTCAGCGGCCAGGGGTGCGGCGGCCTGCGGGGGAGCGCTGCTCACGGTCTGCGTCATCGGTGCCTCCGGGGGTGTCGGTCACGGGGTCGAACTCGTGCTGCCGACGCTATGGGGGTGGTGTTTCCGCGGATCGGTCCGGTCGTAAACCCTGCGTCTCCACCTGCTCACCCTGACCGCACGGTCGTGTGAGGTCGTGGTCACACGTCGATCCGGTAGCCGCGCTTGACCACGGTGGCGATCAGCCCCGGTACCCCGATCGTCTGCCGCAGGCGGCTGAGCGCAACCTCGAGGGCGTGCTCGTCGTTCGTGCCCGGCAGCCCCGCGGCCAGCCGCTCCCGCCCGACCACCGAGCCGCGCGCCTGCACGAGCGCGCGCAGGATCATCAGGGCGACCGGGGCGAGGGAGACGCGGCGATCGGCGACGTCGACGACCGAACCGCGCAGCGCGAGCGCTCCGTGTCGGGTCTCCAGGCGGATGACGCGCGTCGACTCGAGGTGCTCGCAGACGAGCCGGATGAGGGCGCCCATGCGGTAGCGCTCGGGCTGGATCGGCGTGATGCCCGCCGCGACGAGCGGCGCAGCGGTCACGGGGCCGACCGCGGCCGCTACCACGGGGCCGCACATGGCGTCGATGAGGTCGTCGTAGCGCCCGCGCGCCTCGGCGGCGCTGAACAGTGCATGCACGGCGGGGGCGCTCGTGAACGTGATGCAGTCCAGGCCCCCGGAGCAGGTCGCGTCGATGAGCCGGTCGACCCGGTCGTCGTCCTCGTCCGTCTCGATCCACCGGTACGGCTCGACCGTGAGCACGGTGTCGTGGGCGTCGCGCAGGCGGTCGAGCTGCGACGGGTTCAGGAACCCGTGCAGTTGCACGGCGACGGTCAGGCCCGGTGGGTGGGTCGCGAGCACCTCGTCGATGAGCGACTCCGTCGTCTCCTCGGCGCTCATGCCCACGTCGTTGAGTCCGGCGGCCCGGATGCCTCCGCGCGCCTTCGGCCCGCGCACGAGGATCGCCGTGTCGGACAGTACGTCGACGAGGTCCTCGCCGAGGCCCGCGGCATCCGCCACCTCGAACCAGCGCCGCACGCCGTAGGCCGTCGTGGCCAGGAGCACGTCGGGTCGGGCCGCGATGATCGCGCGCGTGTCGGCGATGACCGGATCGTCGGAGACCGCGTTGGCCATGCGCAGCGTCGGCGCGTGCAGCACCTGGGCGCCCCGCCTCGCCAGCGCGTCGATGAGGTCGGCCGAGCGGCGGTCGCTCGTGACGCCGATCCGGAAGCCCTCGAGCTGGTCGGGCCGGAAGCCCGGCGCGCACTCGATGACGTCGGTCATGAGGCGACCGCCGCGAACCCGGCCGCGCGCTCCATGAGCTCGGCGGCGCTCGCATCGCCGTCGTGCGCGAGGCGCACGACCTCGCCGACGACCACGACGGCCGGCGAGGTGACGCCGGCGCGGCCGGCGGCCACGACGATGTCGGTCAGCGAGCCGATGGTCGTGCGCTGGTCGGGGCGGAAGCCGCGTTCGACGATGGCCACGGGCATGTCGGCCGGCATGCCGAAGCGCGCGAGTCCGGCCGTGAGCGACGGAAGTGAGTTGACGCCCATGAGCACGACGATGGTGCCTCCGAGACCGGCGAGGTGTTCGAGCTCCGTCGCGGTCAGCGGCGCGTGGCCCGACACGACCGTGAAGAGATGGCTGAGGCCGCGATGGGTGAGGGGGATGCCCGCGGCCCCGGGCACCGAGACGGCGCTCGTGACGCCGGGGATGACCTCGACGGACACCCCGGCACGATGGCAGGCGAGCACCTCCTCGCTGCCGCGTCCGAGCACGTAGGGGTCGCCGCCCTTCAGGCGCACGGCGTGCCGCCCCGCGAGCGCGTGCTCGACGAGGAGCGCCTCGATCTCGTGCTGCGGGATGGCGTGGTGGCCGGGCCGCTTGCCGACGTCGACGAGCTCGGCGGTCGGCGCGTACTCCGCGAGCGCCTCGTACGGCGCGAGGCGGTCGAAGAGCACCACGTCCGCCTCGCCGAGGGCGCGCACCGCGGCGACGGTAAGCAGGTCGGCACGCCCCGGGCCGCCGCCGACGAGGGTCACCCGGCCGGTCATGAGTCGGCTCCCCGCACGGGGATGGTCGTCCCTGCGACGAGCACGGCCTCGCCGCGCTCCCGTTCCTCGGCGGTGGCGGGCCGGAACTGGTCGCGCTCCGACACCCGCGCGATGGAGGGGTCGGGCGTGTTCGGGGCGTTCACGAACGACCGGAACCGTCGGAGCCGGTCGGGATCGGCGAGGGTCGCCGCCCACTCGTCCTCGTAGGTGTCGACGTGCCGGGCCATGGCCTGCTCGAGCTCCTCGGCGAGGCCCAGCGAATCGTTGACGACGACGTCGCGCACGTGGTCGAGGCCGCCCTCCACGTCCTCGATCCAGCGTGCGGTGCGCTGCAGGCGGTCGGCCGTGCGGATGTAGTACATGATGTAGCGGTCGATGTAGCGCAGCAGCGTCTCGTCGTCGAGGTCGCCGGCGAGCAGCTGCGCGTGCGCCGGCTGGAACCCGCCGTTGCCGCCCACGTACATGTTCCAGCCCTGGTCGGTCGCGATGACGCCGACGTCCTTGGCGCGGGCCTCGGCGCATTCGCGAGCGCATCCCGAGACGCCGAATTTCAGCTTGTGCGGTGAACGGAGGCCGCGGTAGCGCAGCTCCAGCTGCACGGCCATGGCGACGGAGTCCTGCACGCCGTAGCGGCACCACGTCGAGCCCACGCAGCTCTTCACGTTGCGGAGCGCCTTGCCGTAGGCCTGACCCGACTCGAAGCCGGCGTCGACGAGCACCTTCCAGATGTCGGGGAGCTGGTCGAGCCGCGCCCCGAACAGGTCGATGCGCTGGCCGCCGGTGATCTTGGTGTAGAGGCCGAAGTCGGTGGCGACCTGGGCGATCACCGCGAGCTTCTGCGGGGTGATCTCGCCGGCGGGGATGCGCGGCACGACCGAGTAGGTGCCGTCCTTCTGCATGTTGGCCATGGCGCGGTCGTTCGTGTCCTGAAGGCCGCCGCGGCCGCCGTCGAGGATGTACGACCCGTGCTGGGTGGCGAGGATCGACCCGACGACCGGCTTGCAGACGTCGCAGCCTCGCCCCGTGCCGAGGCGCGCGACGATCTCGTCGAACGAGGTGAGCTCGAGCACGCGGATCGACTCGAACAGCTCCTGGCGCGAGAGCTCGAAGTGCTCGCAGAGCGCCCGCGAGGGCGTGATGCCTGCCTTCGTGAGCTCGGACTCGAGGAGCTTCTTCACGAGCGGCACGCACGAACCGCACTGCGTCCCGGCGCGGGTGCAGGCCTTCAGCTCGCCGAGGTCGGTGCATGCCTCGACGTGATCGGCGTGGCCACCGGCGACGGCGTCGCGGATGGTCCCCGCGCTCACGTTGTTGCACGCGCAGACGAGGGCGCCCGCGGGCAGCTCATCACCGGCTGGCGCCTCCATGCCCGACGCCGAGAGGTAGGCGGCGGGCTCACTCGACAGCTGCGTGCCGAGCAGGGGCCGCAG
>NZ_JBFUCL010000143.1:0-8868 GCF_056405255.1 Agromyces sp. P1_H4
CGACCAGCCCGCCGGCCCGGCCGGCCCCGGGGCGACCGGCACCGCCGGAGGCGCCGCGCCCGAGGCATCCGGCCCGCCGATGCCGGCCGTCTGGCAGCTCACGATGGACGRCTCCGCCGACACCCTCGTGTTCAACGCCGACGGCACGGTGACCTTCGGCGACGAGACGCGGTCGCTCGCGGGCATCACCGAGATCCGCATCCTGGGCTCGGCGGGGGACGACGTGCTCACCCTCGACCGCCGGGCGTCCGACGCGGCCATCACGGTCGTGTTCGACGGTGCCGACGGCTTCGACACGCTCGTCACCGTCGGCGCGGGCTCGCTCGTGTCGCTGCCCGCCGACGGCTCGTCGGGCATCCTGCACCTCGGCGCGACGACCGTCGTGTACTCGCACATCGAGCCCATCACGAACGTGGGCACCGCGACCGACGTCGTCTTCACCCTGAGCGGCAACGACGACCAGGCCGTGCTCGAGTCCATCGTCGGGGGCCTGCGCCTGCGCAGCACCAACGGCTCGTTCGAGCAGACCGACTTCACCGGCCCGACCGTCTCGCTCACGATCAACGGCGGCGACGGGCACGACACCATCACCATCCTCGGCACCATCGCCCTCGCCGGCGCCAACCTCGTCATCAACGTCGAGCAGATCACCGTGAACGGCGCGATCTCGACGACGGGCGACGTCACGTTGACGGCGGCCGAGACCACGACCGAGGGACTGAACGCGGCCGACTGCACCGACTTCGACGATTTCTCGATCATCGGATGCCTCGACCACGACGCCGACGTGTCGATCGTGATCGACGGCGGCTCCATCACCGCCGACGACGTCGTGCTCGACGCCGACGCGACCGTGATCCCGGATGCCACGGCCGCCACCGCCTACGCCGCGATCGTGAACTCGAGCGCCACCATCGAACTGCGCGGCGGCGCGACGATCACCGCGACCGGCGACGTGACCATGACCGCCGACTCGATCGTCGGCCCCTTCACGCTGAACAAGCAGTACGGCGATGCCGCCATCGTCTTCTCCGACGCGACCGTCACCGTCGGCGGCTCCTCGGTCGTGACCGCGGGCGGCGACGTCGCACTGACGGCGACCTCGACCGTCGACGCCGGCGCCACGCCCCAGGCCGACGCCGGCAAGGACGAGGGCAGCGCCGGAGCCGACGGGAGCTCGGCGAGCTTCGACGCCGCCGTCGCGGTCGTCACCGTGACCGCCACCTCGAAGAGCCTCGTCACCGGGACCGCGCGCCTCGCCGTGACCGGCGGCCTGGGGATCACCGCGTCGAACCACGCGACCCTCACCGGCGTCGGCGACGCCAAGGAGGCCACCGCCGGAGCCGGCGTCGCGATCGTGCACCTCGACCAGACGACCGAGGCCGGCATCACGTCGACGAGCGCCGCCCCGACCACGGCGTCGTCGCTCGCGATCCTCGCCGAGCAGGAGGCATCCGTCACGGCCACCTCGAAGGCCGGCAAGGGCGGCGCGACCCAGAACAACCAGAACGCGAACTCGCCCGGCCGCGGCAACGGGCAGTCGTCCACGTCGGACGGCAGCATCGACATCGCGGGCGCCCTCTCGGTGGCCGTGCTCAGCACCGACACCACGGCGCACATCACCGGGGCCAAGGTCACCACGACCGGCGCGCAGAGCGTGAAGGCGACCGCGAAGAACACCGTCGCCACGACCGCCGACGCCGGCACCGCCGACGGCACCACCCAGGGCAGCAACGGCTTCGGCCTCGCGATCGGCGTCGCGATCAACGTCATCGACGTCGTCACCGCGGCCTTCCTCGGCTCGGGGGCCGCGCTGCAGGCCGCGAGCGTCGCGGTCGACGCGCAGGGGCCCGCCACCGGCGACTCGAGCTTCGCCGCGACGAGCATCTCGGGCCGGAAGAACAGCGGCAGCGTCGGCATCGCCGGGTCACTCGCGCTGAACTCGGTGACCGCCGACACCGCCGCAGAAGTGCGCGGCACCGGCAACTCCCTCAACAACGCCAACCTCGCGCTGAGTGCGCGCGGCAGCCACACGAACGCCGCCAAGGCCACCTCGAAGCAGGACGGCGGCTCGGTCGGCGTCGGCGCGTCGGTGGCGATCAGCCTCATCAACGTCGCCGTGCGGGCGGGGCTCGCCGCGGCATCCGCCATCTCGGGGGTCAAGGCGCTGAACATCGTGGCGACCGGCCTCGACGACACCACCACCGAGACGCAGGGCGGCGCGGGCGGCGGATCGACGGCCTCGCTCACCGGCGTCGCGAGCATCGCCATCTCGAACGTGCGCACCGTCGCCTCGATCCTCGCGGGACCTGCGCTGACGACGTCGGGTGCGATCACCGCGAAGGCCGACCAGACCGCCAAGGCGACCACGACCGCCACGGGCGCGACGACCGCGGGAAGCGGGGCCAGCCTCGCCGCGACGATCTCGTTCGCGCTCACCTCGGCCGACCACGAGTCCGACTCGTCGATCCTCAGGAACGTCACCTCGGGCGGGGCGGTGAGCATGGCCGCCGACGGCGTCTCCACCACCGCGACGAGCGCCACCGCGAGCGCCGCGGCCGCACCCGACGAGGGCAGCGACTCCACCGGGAAGAACGCCAACCAGAAGTCCGACGCCAAGCTCGGCAACGCGTCGAGCCGCTCCTCGGGCGGCGGCGCGTCGAGCACCCCGGCTGCGAAGAACGAGGACGGCACGGCCGTCACCGTCGCCGCGGCCATCGCGTTCAACCTCGTCGACTCGACGACGACCGCCCGCCTCGGCGACGGTGTCGTGCTCGTCGCGACCGGCCCGGCGTCGTTCACCACCCGCAACAACACGGATGCCTCGGCCACGGCCGACGGCTCGTCCACCGGCGCGACATCCGTCGGCGTCGGCGCCGGCCTCGCCGTGAACCGCGTCACCCTCCGCAACGAGGCGAGCACCGGGGTCGGCGCCGCGCTCACCGCGAACGGCCTCACGCTCAGCGCGACCGTGAAGCCCGTGGCATCCGACACGACCCACACCTTCCAGGCGATCGCCAAGGCCGGAGCGACCGACGGGTCGGGCACGCTGGGGATCGCCGGCGCCTTCGCCCTCAACCTGGTCGACGCCACCACCCTCGGCGTCATCCACGGCAGCCAGGCCCCCGGATCGGCGCCGAGCCCCACGCCCGGCGTGGTCATCACCGGCGGTGGCGCGGTCACGCTCATCGCCCAGTCGAAGACCGTCGACAAGGCCTCGGGCAAGGCGACCCAGTCGGGCACCGGCACCGTCGGCATCGGCGCCGCGTTCGCGCTCAACCTCGTCACCCACCGGGTGTACGCGGGCATCGACCAGGTGCTCGATCCCACCCGCGGCCCCCCGCTCACCGGCGCCGGCGCACTCACCATCACCGCGACCGAGGACCTGACCCTCACCACGGAAGCGGAAGCCGGCGGAGCATCCGGATCGGTCACCGTCGTCCCGGCCATCGCGATCACTCTGGCCACCGTCCGCACCAGCGCATCGCTGGGCGGCAGCACCACCGCACTCACCGCCTCGAGCGTCACCGCCCAGGCCACCCAGGGTGTGAAGGCCGGCACCACCGCCAAGGGCGACACCCAGGCGGGGTCCACCGCCGGCATCGGCGTCTCGCTCGCACTCGCCGTCCTCGACAGCGTCGTCGTCGACTCGGGCAGTGCTCGCAGCATCACCGCCACCGGCGCCGTCGCGTTCGGCGCCACGCAGGCCGTCGAGGTCACGACGCTCGCCGAGGCATCCGCGAAGGGCGCGTCCCCGTCGGAGGGCAAGGACGGCGGCGGCAAGGACGTCAACCAGAAGGCCGACGCGAACCTCGGCAACGCGAACCAGTCGCGGAACGGCAACGGCGGGCAGACCCAGTCGTCGTCGACGCCGAAGGCCGCGTCGAACGAGGACGGCGGCAACTCGCTCTCGATCGCCGGCGCCATCGCGATCAACGTGGTCGTCACCACCTCGCGCGCCTGGTTCGGCAACGGCGTCGTCATCGCGTCGGGTGGCGTGGTCACCCTGAAGTCGCTCGCGAACACGGATGTCTCGGCGAACGCCAAGGGCGACTCGGCCACCGACGGCTCGGTCGGCATCGGCGCGGGCGTCGCGATCAACTCGGTCGGCATCGTGAACCGCGCCGTGACGGGAACGGCGACCATCACGGGCACCGGCCTCGTGCTCACCGCGGGTCTCGCGGGTGGCGACGCGAACGACGTCATCCGACGCTGGACCGGCACCGAGTGGAAGATCGTCGACGAGGGCAAGGAGCTGCCCGGCCCGTCGAAGGACGATCTCGCCTACGTGAAGACCAACGGCGGCACGGGCGGCAACGACGGCATCTACAAGTACAGCGGCTCCGACTGGACGATCGAGACCGACACCACCATCGCGAGCGGTGCGGCGCTGCCCGGATCGCCCGCGAACGGCGACTACTTCCTCCTCACCACCGCCCGCGACGGGAAGCCCGCCCAGAGCGTGTGGAAGTACAACGGCACCACGTGGGTGTGGGTCACCGCCGACGTCTACAACGAGAAGGCCGAGCTGCCGAAGGACGAGACCGCAGAGGGCGACTGGTTCCGCCTGACCGAGCAGGACGGCTCGAAGGCCCCGGGCTTCTACAAGCGCAACGGGTCGCACGAGTGGATCCTGCAGGCCGGCGCGTCCGTGACCGACGGCGACCACTTCCCGGGGAGCCCGACCACCGACCAGCTGTTCCGGCTGTGGGAGCACGAGGTCACGGCGACCGCCCGGGCCGGCGCGAGCAAGTCGACGAGCGTCGGCGTCGCCGGAGCCCTCGCCATCAACGTCCTCGACAACACCACCGAGGCGCTCCTGCAGACGGGAGCCTCGGCGACCCTCACGAGCGGCGCGGTCACCATCTCGGCGCAGAGCAACGAGCGCGACGCGGCATCGGCGTCGGGCAAGGCCGAGGTCGGATCGGCGACCGGCGTCGGGGCATCCGTCGCCCTGCAGGTCATCGACGGCAGCGACGTGCGCGCCGAGGCGCAGAACGGCTCGACGCTCACCGGCGGCTCCGCGCTCACGGTCGACGCGTTCGGGTTCCGCGAGCTGATCACGACGGCCGAGGGCGGCACCGAGGGCGGCACGGCCGTCACTCCGGTGGTCGCGCTCGTCGTGAGCGTCGGCGACCGGGTCACCGCGCGGCTCGGCACCTCGGGCACCGCCTACGTCGGCAGCGGCGTCGTCACGGTGCGGGCGACGCACCTCACGCACATCGTCACCGAGGGCAACGCGGATGCCGCGGGCAAGAGCACCGCGGTCGGCGCCGACCTCTCGATCAACGCCGTCGTCGACTGGGCCACGCTCGCCGAGGTCGCACGGAACACCACCGGCAGCGCCGTGAACGTGCTGGCGGTCTCGGAGATCCGGTCGGAGGCCAAGGCCGTCGCGAGCGCGAAGGGCGCCGACGAGTCCGACTCGAACGGCGACCAGAAGTCGAACGAGCAGGTCAACGGCTCGAACCCCAACACGCAGGGCACCTCGTCGAGCACCGCCGCGATGCCCTCGTCGAACGGGGGCACGAACGGCTCGAACGGCGCCACGGGCGCGAGCAGCCAGTCGTCGAGCCAGTCGGGCACCGGCAGCGGCACCACCGCCGTCGCCGCGGCCGTGGCCGTGAACTGGGTCGTCGCCACGAGCACGGCGCGCATCGCCGCGAACGTCGACGTGACCGCGACGACCGGGGCCGTCGTGGTGCGCTCGACGCTCTGGGCCAACGCGAAGGCCCTTGCGATGGGCTCGGCCATCGACCTCTCGTCGAACGGCACCCGCGTGGGTGCGGCGATCGGCCTCAACGTGCAGGACCTCACGAACCGCGCAGCGATCGGCGCCGACGCGGGGGTCAACGGCCACTCGGGCATCACGGTCGAGGCGACGACGCCGAGCATCGGCGGGGTGCCGCAACGCAACGACTTCGTGGTGTGGGGCTTCGCGGCCGGCGGCGGTAAGTCGACCTCGTTCGCGGGCAGCGCCGCCGTCCAGATCCTCCTGCTCACCACCGAGGCGCTCGTCGGCCAGGGCGCCGACCTCGACGCGCCGGCCGGCGGCATCACGGTGGGCTCGGCCCAGCTCATGGGCCTGCAGAACCTCGCCATCGCCGGGGCGCTCTCGACGGGCAACGACGCCGCGATCGGCGCGGCCTTCTCGGTCAACTACCTGGAGATCACGACCAGGGCCGCCATCGACTCGGCGACCGGAGCCGGCAACGTCACGACGGCCGATGCCTCGGGCGCGATCGCCGTCACCGCGACCTCGACGCTGCTCTCGCTCGTGCCCGAGGTGCCGGCGCCGCTCGACGGCAAGATCGACTGGCTGAAGCTCACCTCGGTCGCGATCGCCGGCGGCGCCAGCTCGGGCGGCGCGGCGGTGTCGGGCGCCTTCATCATCGAGATCTTCGACCTCGACACGCAGGCGTGGATCGGCAACGGCGCCCAGGTCAACCAGGCCGGCGCGATCGGCGGGGCCGGCCAGACCGTCACCGTACGGGCCGAGGACAGCCTCACCGTCGACGACGTGGGCGGCACGCTCTCGCTCAGCCAGAGCTCCGCGAGCGTCGGCATCACCGTGATCGTCGTCGTCGCCAACTCCAACGTGCTGGCCTTCATCGGCGACTCGGCCGACGTGCGGGCCGGCGGCTCGGTGACGGTCGACGCCGGCGCCGTCGAGGACTGGTTCCTCCTCGCGATCGCGGGCGGCGTCAGCCTCAACTCCGTCGCGGTCACCGGCGCGGTCATCGTGTTCGTCGTCAACCAGGGCGGATCGGGCCCGAAGGTGCGCGCGCACATCGGCACCGGCACCGACGTGCACTCACTCGGCGCGGTGAGCGTCACTGCCAGCCGCGACGCCGACGCCGACGTGGCCGCCGGAAACCTCGCGATCGGCGGCGGCTCGGCGGGCGTGGGGGCATCCGCAGTCGTCGTCGTTCGCGGGTCCGTCGTCGAGGCGCAGGTCGCCGCGGGCGCGGACATCCAGGCGGGTGGCGCCGGCCTCACCATCGCGGCGACGCAGTCGAGCGACCTCCTCCTCATCGCGGTGGGCGGCTCGGGCGGCGGCACCGCGGGGGTCGCGGGCTCGGTCGTCGTGAACACGACGACGGATGTCACGAGGGCGAGCCTGCTCGGCAGCGTCAGCCAGCCGACGACGAACGTCGCGGTGCTCGCGACCGACGACACGACGACCCTCTCGCTCGCGGGCCAGCTCACCTACGGCGGCACCGCCGGCGTCGGCGCGGGCGTCGACGTGGAGGTCCTCCACAAGACCACCGAGGCCTGGATCGGCAAGGGCTCGGTCGTGCGGGCGAGCGGCAACCTCACGGTCGACGCGCGCTCCACCGAGGGCATCGACTCGCTCTCGGTCGGTGGCGGGTTCGGCGGCACGGCCGCGGTCAACGTGAACGCCGGCGTCTCGGTCATCACGGTCGACACCACGGCCTCCGTGCAGGACGGCACCTCGGCCGCGGACCGCGCCGACCTGCAGGTGTCGGGCAGCGTTCGCGTGTCGGCCGACGACCGCCTGCGCCTCAACGTCATCGCCGGCAACATCTCGGGCGGCGGCACGGCGGCGGTCGGTGCGGCGGTCGGCGTTCCCGTCGTCACGAAGCACACCCGGGCCTCCCTCGGCGCGTTCTCGGTCGTGGTCGGGCTCGGCAACGGCACCCCGCTCACCGTCGCGACCGGCGGCTACACCGTGACCACGCAGGACACCCGCTTCGACGCCTCGGTGGCCCTCGAGGGCGGCGGCGTCATCAACCTCGGCTTCGCCCACGGCTTCCAGAACGGCGACGAGGTCATCTACGACTCGGGCTACGGCGCGAACATCACCGGCCTGAGCGACACCCCCGGCGACGAGGTGACGCCGCAGCAGGTGTACTACGTCGAGGTCGTCGACGCGTTCCGCGTCAAGCTCCACAAGGTGCAGAACCTGTCGGATGCCGCGATCAACGTCTCGGGCGGAACAGGGGAGAGCCACCGGCTCATCCCGACCGACCAGGCCGGCGTGCGTCAGGACGAGTCGCTGCGGTTCAACCCGCTGAAGGGCGGCGCGGTCACCGGCGGCAGCCTGATCACCCTGCCCTACGACCACGGCTTCGCCGACGGCGACACGATCGTCTACAGCTCGGGCGGCGGCGTGCCGATCGGCGGGCTCATCGACGGTGCCACCTACTACGCCGAGACCACGGGCCTCGCCCCCAACCAGCTGAAGCTGCGCACCAAGCCCGAGGACAAGGGCGGTGTGATCATCACCGGCCTGAACGTCACCTTCACCACGGGTCGCAGCCACAGCATCGTGAAGAGCGGCGTCACCCCCGGCGGCGACGCGGCCGCCTACGGCCCCCGGGTCATCACCGCCGGCACCGACACGTTCCGCGGGGTCGCGGTCACCGCGAACAGCAGCGACGACATCGCCGTCGTCGGCATCTCGGCCGGTGTCGCCGGCACCGCCGCCGTGAACCTGGCCGGCGCCGTGAACGTCGACGACATCCACACCTACGCCTGGATCGGCGCGAACGCCAAGGTCAACTGCAACGCCGGCTGCACCGACGTCGCCGTCGGCTCGAACGCCGCCCAGTCGGTGCGGGTCGCCGCGGCCGGCCAGTTCTACCACCTGGGCATCGCCGGGGCCCTGTCGATCGCCGGCACCGCGGGCGTGGCCATCCCGATCGGCGTGCGGGTCGTCAACCTGAACACCCGCGCGCACGTCGGCAACGGTGCGATCGTGCGGGCCCGGAACGACATCGCGATCATCGCCACCGCCACCGACGCGGTCGTCTCGGTCGTGGTCGGCGCGGGCGGCGGCACCGTGGGCGTCGCCGCGACGCTCGCCGTGACGATCCTCAACACCCGCACCTTCGCCTGCACCGG
>NZ_JBFUCL010000144.1:0-8817 GCF_056405255.1 Agromyces sp. P1_H4
CCGTGTCGCCGTCGCAGATCGACCGTGCCGAGGAGTCGCCGCTCGGCTGGTTCATCGATCACGTCGCATCGCCGCCCTCGGGGCTCGCCGCGTCGATCGGCACCCTGGTGCACGCCGTCGTCGAGGAGGCTGGCGCGCGCGCCGACGGCGACACCAGCATCGAGACGCTGTGGGCCGCGGTCGAGGAACGCTGGCGGGAGCTCCGCTTCGAAGCCGGATGGGTCGCCGAACGCGAGCGGCGGGGAGCGCGACGCATGGCCGAGGGGGCCGCCGACTACCTCACCGCCTTCGCCGACGACGGCAAGGTGCTGCTCGGTGCCGAGGGCCGGTTCACCCTCGTCGTCGACCGGGTGCGCATCACGGGCACGATCGACCGCGTCGAGGCCTCACCGGACGGCACCACGGTCATCGTCGACCTCAAGACCGGACGCACACCGCCCACGGCGGAGCAGACGGCGAAGCATCCGCAACTGGCCGCCTACCAGCTCGCCGCACGGGCAGGCGCCGTTCCCGACGCAGGGCGCGCCGGCGGCGCGAAGCTGGTGTACCTCGCCAAGCCCGTGCGCGGCATGGCCTTCACCGAACGGGCCCAGCAGCCGTTCGACGACGACGATGACGCCGCCTTCCGCGACCGGCTCGCGGCCGTCGCGCGCACGATGGCCGGCAGCGAATTCGAGGGTCCCGGCGAGCTGGGCTTCCGCTCCCGATTCGGCGCCTGGCTCTACCGGGTGCACCTCGTGCCGGCGGTGTCGGCGTGAGCGGGCGCATCGGTGCCGAGGAGATCGCCGTCCGGCTCGGGTTGCACCCCCCGACGGCGGAGCAGCGGTCGGTGATCGAGGCATCGCCGCACGGGGCGAGCATCGTCGTGGCCGGCGCCGGCAGCGGCAAGACCGAGACGATGGCCAACCGGGTCGTGTGGCTGCTGGCCAATGGATTCGTCGCCGTGCCGGAGGTGCTCGGTCTCACGTTCACGCGGAAGGCCGCCRGCGAGCTGGCCGAGCGCATCCGCGAGCGCGTCGGCCAGCTCGTGCGCGAGGGCATCGCCGAGGTGGAGCTCGACCCCCTCGAGTCGGCTGCGGTCGGCACGTACAACGCCTTCGCGAGCTCGATCTACCGTGAGCACGCGATGCTCATCGGGCGGGAGCCCGACGCGGCGGTGCTCGGCGAGGCATCCGCGTGGCTGCTCGCGAGGTCGGTCGTCAGCGGGTCGACCGATCCGCGCCTCGTGGAGCTCGACGCCTCCCTCGACCGGGTCACCGGCGCGGTGCTGTCGCTCAGCCGCGCGCTCGCCGAGAACGTCGTCGACAGCCGAGACGTGCAGGCGTTCGCCCGCGACTTCCTCGCGATGGACGGCCTCCCCATCGAGGCTCCGCGCAAGCGCACCGACTTCGAGACGTTCACGAGCGCGCTCGGGGTCGTGGGAGCGCTGCCGCCGCTGCTCGACCTGGCCGACGCCTACGCGGTGGCGAAGCGGGAGCGCGGCTACGTCGAGTTCTCCGACCAGGTCGCCCTCGCGCTGGCGATCTGCGAGCGCAACCCCGAGGTCGTCGCCGCGCATCGCGAACGTGCGCGCACCGTGCTGCTCGACGAGTACCAGGACACGAGCGTGGTGCAGACACGGCTCCTCGCGACCCTGTTCGGCGGTCACTCGGTGATGGCCGTCGGCGACCCCGACCAGTCGATCTACGGCTGGCGCGGGGCCAGCGCCGCGAACCTCGCCAGGTTCTCGAACGACTTCGCGCCCGAGTCGAAGGYGGGCGTCTTCGACCTCTCCACGAGTTGGCGCAACCCCGGCATCGTGCTCGACGCGGCGAACGCGCTCATCGAGCCGCTCGACGCCGGAATCCCGAAGGCGCCGCTGGCGCCGTCGCCGTTCGCGGGGCCCGGCGAGGTCGGCGTGCGGTGGGCCGAGACCATCGAGGACGAGGCCGACCTGGTCGCGCAGTGGTTCGCGGCGCGGCTGGGCCGCGGCACGGGGGCAGCCCGGAGTGGCGCCCTGCTGTGCCGCACCTTCGCGAACGTCGGCGTCTTCACCGCGGCCCTCCGAAACCACGGCGTCCCGACGCACGTGCTCGGCATCGCGGGCCTGCTCGACCAACCGGTCATCGCCGACCTCGTGTGCGTCCTCCGCGTGCTGCACGACCCGACCGCGGGCTCCGAGCTCGTCCGCGTCCTCGGTGGGGCACGGTGGCGCGTCGGCCCGGCCGACCTCGCGGCGCTCAACGGGCTCGCCAGGTGGCTGGCCGACCGCGATCTCGGCAGCCACCGCCTCGACGACGGGGTCCGACAGGGGCTCCGGGCGTCCATCGCCGTCGACGAGTCCCCGTCGATCGTCGACGCGCTCGACTTCCTCCTGACCGCCCCCGACAGCCACTCGGCGCTGCGGGCATTCAGCGAGACCGGGCTCGGCCGCATGCGTCGAGCCGGCGCGCAGCTGCAGGCGCTGCGACGTCGCGCCGGCCTCGGACTGGTCGACTTCGTCCATCTCGTGCAGCAGGAGCTGCTCCTCGACATCGAGGTCGCCGCGAACGCGGAGCAGCCACTCGGCGCGCCGAGCCTCGAGGCGTTCGACGAGCTGCTCGCGGGATTCGTCGACGTCGCCGAGCACCCCACGCTCGGCGCGTTCCTCGGATGGCTCACCGAGGCGGAGCAGCGCGACCGACTCGCACCCCGCCAGGACGAGCCCGAGCCCGGTGCGGTGCAGGTGCTGTCGATCCACGGGTCGAAGGGCCTCGAGTGGGATGTCGTGGCGATCCCGCGCATGGTCGACGAGGAGCTGCCGTCGAAGCCCYGCACCACGAAGGGCTGGCTGGCCTTCGGCGAACTGCCGAACGACTTCAAGGGCGATCGCGCCGAGCTCCCCGAACTCCAGTGGAGGGGAGTGCAGAGCCAGGCGGAGTTCGACGAGGCGGTGCGCGGCTTCGCCGACGAGAACCGGCAGCGGCACGCCGACGAGGAGCGGCGCCTGGCCTACGTGGCGCTCACGCGCACCCGGTCGGAACTCCTGCTCACGGGCTCCTGGTGGGCCTCGCAGAAGTCGCCCCGCAAGCCGAGCGTGTTCCTGCACGAGCTCGTGCGCGCCGGCATCCTCAAGGTGGGGGCCCTTCCCGTCGCCCCGGCCGACGACGAGAACCCGCGGGGCGGCGACACCGTTCGCCAGCGGTGGCCGCTCGACCCGCTCGGCTCCCGCCACGACGCCGTGCATACCGCGGCCGACGCCGTGCGGGCGGCCGCAGACCAACCGAGCGGCAGCGGAATCGGCCCGCGGCTCACCGAGGAGCTGCGGCTGCTCCTCGAGGACCGACGGCGCCGCATCGAGGGCCCGACCGCGCCGCCGATCCCGGCCCGCGTGCCGGCCTCACGGTTCAAGGACTACGTCGACGACCCCGCCGCCGTCGCCGAGCAGCTCCGTCGGCCGATGCCGCAGCGGCCCTTCCGGGCCACCCGCCTCGGCACGCTGTTCCACGCCTGGGTCGAGCACCGCTCGACGGGCGAGGGCGAGGCTGCCGCCGTCGACGATGCGTGGTTCGATCTGGCAGACGCGCCTGCAGAGACCTCCGACGGTGTGATCCCGGATGCCACCGACGAACGGCTGCGCACGCTGCAGGCGACCTTCGAGGCGTCCGAGTGGGGTCACCGCAGGCCCATCGCCGTGGAGCTCGAGCTGCACCTGCCCATCGAGGAGCACGTGTTCGTCTGCAAGCTCGACGCGGTCTACGAGGTGCCCGAGGGCGGGGAACTCGCCGCACGCGGCATCCGGCACCAGGTCGTCGACTGGAAGACCGGCAAGGCGCCGAAGGACGCGCACGACCTCGAGCTCAAGCAGACCCAGCTCGCGCTCTACCGGCTCGCCTATGCGAAGTGGGCCGGCATCGACCCCGACGCCGTCGACGCGGTGTTCTACTTCGTCGAGGACGACCGGGTCATCCGGCCCGAGCGGCTCTACGACGAGGCGGCGTTGCGGCGGGCCTGGGCGTCGGTCACCGCGCCGGTCCCGTCGGTGCCGGTCGCCGGCTGATCCTGCGCACCCGATGACGGGGTCGCGTCGCCCCAGTCGCTGAGGTCGAGGGGGATGGGGGCGGTGGCATCCATCGAGATCGGCTCGCGCTCGCCGGCCTCGCGGCGTTCGAGCTCCGAGAAGTCGTAGCTGTCGGTGAGCATCGTCGCCGCGCCCTCGCGAGAAGCGTGATCCCGAGGGGTGTCGTCGAGCAGCCGCTCGACGTCGCCGACCGTGAGGATCGGACCCGTCTCGGGCGAGAGCGGTTCGCTCGACCGGTCATGCACACTGGCCGCCAGCCCGTCGAGCAGTGACACGGCGTCGGCGATGATCGCCTCGTCGCGCTGCTCCACCCCGTGCAGCAGCCAGCGTGCGAGCTCGAGCTCGCCGTACAGCAGCGCCCGCTGCGGCAGGTGCGCGTCGGCGCCGCCGTTGCGCCCGGTGATGTACGCGTCGAGCGCGGCCTCCGCGGAGGCGCCGCGCGACGTGAGCAGCCAGTGCAGGTCGCGCGCGGGGTCTCCCACGGCGAGCGAGGACCAGCCGACCACCGCGGTCACGGTGTCGCCCTCGACGAGGAACGAGTCGGCCGAGAGCGCGCCGTTGACGACCGTCGGGCGGAAACGCCAGAGGGCATCGTCGTCCGTGGCCTGCTCCCAGCGACGCAGGATGGCGGCGGGAAGGTGTCCGGTGTCGGCGGCGCGGCCGATGAGGTCGATCACGCCGTCACGCGACTCGTCGGCGGACTCGCGAGGCAGGCCCGCGTCGCCGACGAAGCCGMTCGGCAGGCTGTGCACGGCCGCGACGGCTGAGCCGACCGAGAAGGCGAGCCCGGGCAACTCGGTGAGTTCGTCCGCGGTGCGCACGGCACCGGGGAGGAACTCGGTGACGATGGCGCGCGTGCCGTCGATCGGCGCCTGGCCGACGAAATCGGGCACGGCGAAGGGCAGGCGGGCACGGATGCCCGCCGTCATCGCGCGGATGGCGACGAGATCGGCCGACTGCTCGGTCTCGGCGTTCTGCGACCGCGGAGCCCGGATGACGAGGCGTCGGCCGTCGACGGAGTGGAGCTCGACCGCGTCGTAGGCGCCATGACTGCGGCGGGTGTGGGCCCTGGCTGCCCGGACCTCGAGCCCGGGCACCGCCGCCGTGGCCAACGCGGCTAGAGTGAGTGGGGGTCTGGCCATGGCACACAGCTTAAGCAGGCGAATCCGCCTCCCGGGCGACCGCCACGCCTTCCCGCCGACTCCGCCCTGAAGCGCAGAGAGGTGGCCAGTGCCCGAATCGACTTCCCCGCCCCTCGCGCGCGCCGCCCTCGACCGCGACGGTGAGGCTCGCGGCGTCGACAGGTTCGCCGAGCGATTCGATGCCGACCCGGCGTCGCGGGTCATGGTCCTGCACCGCGGGCGGGCCCTGCTCGCCGAACGCGTCGAGGGGTCTGCGCCGCGCCTGCAGTTCCTCGAGCCGGCAGCGGTGCCCGACTCGACGCTGCGGGCCTACCTCGGCCGCACGATCGCCACCACGGCGCCGGTCGCGAGCGCCGATGAGGGGTCGGCCGACGTGTCGATCGCCGCGAGCGATGACCTTCCGGCCGGCACGGCGATCGAGCTCCGCGTGCTCGACGACGCGGTCGCCGCAGACCTCGAACCCGAGGAGGCGCGATGGGCGAACCTGCGGGCGGCGGCTCCGGTGCTCGGCGATCGCGACGCGGGGCTCTTCACCGAGGCCCTCGCGCTCGCGAACTGGCATGCGGCCGCGCCGTTCTGCCCGCGATGCGGATCCACCACGACCGTGGTGCAGGCCGGATGGGCGCGCCGGTGCGACCGCGAGGGCAAGCTCCTGTTCCCGCGCACCGACCCCGCCGTGATCGTGCTCGTCACCGATGACGACGACCGGGTGCTGCTCGGCTCCAACGCCCTCTGGGAGCAGAACCGGTTCTCGCTCCTCGCCGGATTCGTCGAGCCCGGCGAGTCGCTCGAGGCCGCCGTCATCCGCGAGGTGGGCGAGGAGGCCGGACTGCGCGTCGACCGCGTCGAGTACGGTGCCTCCCAGCCATGGCCGCTGCCGGCCAGCCTGATGCTCGGCTTCACGGCTCGGGTGGCCGACGGCTCCACGCCGTCGACGGCGACGCCCGATGGGGTGGAGATCCTCGCGCTGCGGTGGTTCTCCCGCGACGAGCTCGCGGCCGCCGCGCAGGAGGTCGCGCTGCCGGGCGGCACCTCGATCGCCCGCTGGCTGCTCGAGCGGTGGTACGGCGGCCCCGTGCCCGAGTCGCGCCCCTGGACGACGACGTGAACGCGGCATCCGACCCGCTGCTCGCCGCCCTCGACGACGACCAGCGGGTGGTGGCGGAGGCGCTCATCGGCCCGGTCTGCGTGCTCGCCGGCGCGGGGACCGGGAAGACGCGCGCGATCACCCACCGCATCGCCTACGGCGTGGCATCCGGTGCCTACGACCCCGCCCGCGTGATGGCGCTGACCTTCACCTCGCGGTCCGCCGCCGAACTGCGCGCGCGACTGCGGGCGCTCGGCGCAGAGGGCGTGGCGGCACGCACCTTCCACGCGGCCGCGCTCGCGCAGCTGAACCACTTCTGGCCGCTCGTGGTGGGCGGCTCGGCGCCCAGGGTGCTGGACTACAAGGGGCGGGTCCTCGGCGAGGCGGCCGAGCGACTGCGCCTGCGCGTCGACGTGCCGACGCTGCGCGACGTCGCCGCCGAGATCGAGTGGCGCAAGGTCAGCGCCGTCGGCATGGACGCCTACGAGCAGCGGCTCGCCTCCCGGGGCGCACCGGGCACGCTCACCGGCGACCAGATGCTCGCGCTCGTGTCCGGCTACGAGCAGCTGAAGGACGAGCGGCGCATGCTCGACTTCGAGGACGTGCTGCTCGCCGTCGCGGGCATGATCGAGTCGGAGCCGTCGGTGGCGATGCACGTGCGCGAGAGCTACCGCCACTTCGTCGTCGACGAGTACCAGGACGTCTCCCCGGCGCAACAGCAGCTCCTCGACCTGTGGCTCGGCGGTCGCCGCGACGTGTGCGTGGTCGGCGACGCCAGCCAGACCATCTACACCTTCGCCGGCGCGACTCCCAAGTATCTGCTCGGGTTCGAGCGCCGCTACGAGGACGCGACGCTCGTGCGGCTCGAGCGCAACTACCGTTCGACGCCCGAGGTCGTCGACGCCGCCAACCGGTTGATGCGCGGCCGGGCGGGTGCGCTGCAGYTGCACGCGGTCGCCTCGACGAGCGCGGGGTCGGCGGCGGATACTGCGAAGCCGACGGATGCCGCGAGGTCCACGGATGCCGCGAGGTCCACGCCGTCCTCGGCCGGCACGTCGCCGGAGCCGCTCGTGCTGGAGTTCGCGGACGAGCTCGCCGAGGCGAGGGGAGTCGCCACCCGCATCCGGGACCGGATCGACGCGGGCGTGCGACCCGAGCACGTGGCGGTGCTCATGCGCGTGAACTCGCAGTCGGCCATCCTCGAMCGCGCGCTCGACGAGGTCGGCGTCGGCTCGAGGGTGCGGGGATCGGCGCGGTTCTTCGACCGGCCCGAGGTGCGCGAGGCGGTTCACGCGCTGCGCGCCGCCGCGCTCACGATCGCGGGGGAGCCCCTGTTCAAGTCGGTCAGCGACGTGCTGCGCTCGATGGGCTGGACGGTGCAGCCGCCCGAGGGTCCGGGAGCAGTCCGAGCCAGGTGGGAGTCGCTGAACGCGCTCGCCCGCCTCGTGGACGACGCCCCCGTGGGAACGACCTTCCGCGAGTTCGCCGACGAGCTCCGGGCGCGCGCGGAGGCGCAGCATGAGCCGACGGTGTCGGCCGTGACCCTCGCGACGCTGCACTCGGCGAAGGGGCTCGAGTGGGACGAGGTGCACATCGTCGGCCTCACCGAGGGCATGCTCCCGATCGCGTACGCGAAGGGCTTCGATGCGATCGACGAGGAGCGCCGCCTGCTCTACGTGGGCATCACGCGGGCACGGAAGCGGCTGACGCTGTCGTGGGCGCGTGCCGGCGGTGCGCATCGAGGCGAACGGGAGCCGTCGCGATTCCTCCAGGAGCTCGGCACCCGCACTCGGGATGCGGCTCGTGCCGGCGCCGGCGGGGGAGCGCGGTCGGTCGTTCGCGGCTGAGCAGGAGCGACGTCGACGCCAGGGCCGTCGAGCCGCACTGGAGCCGGTCGTCGATGACGCCGACCGCCAGGGCGCTCGCCTCGATGACGGCGAGGGTCGTCGCCGTCGCGGCCGGTCGACCGGCGAGCTGCGCCGCGATCACCGGCCACGCCGCGTCGTCATCGCGGCGGCCGAGGTCGACGCAGCGGAGGCACGGCCCGGAGCCGGGCTCCACGAGCGGGCCGATGCGCGCCCCGGTGTCGTCGAACACGACGGCGAGGTGCGGGATGTCGCGGCGGAGCCAGGGGAGATGCCGCGCCGGCGGCACCACCCACGACGCGACGATCACGACGAGGTCGACCGCGTCGACGAGGTCGGTCGCGTCGGCGAGGCCGGTCGCGTCGTCGAGGTCGGTCGCGGCGCCAGCGCCGTCGGGCACACTCCCGCCCGCGCCACCCGCCACCGGGACGCACTCGATGAGCGCACCATCGGGCTGGGGGCGCAGCACCCGGTAGCCGAGCGACAGGAGGTCGCCGGCGAGCCGGCCGGCCACGAGGTCGTCGCCGTCGACCACGACCACCGGCGCGGCACCTCCTCGCGCGCGTGCGGCCGACGGCGGCRCGGCTTCGAACGCCGGCTCCAGCGCTGCCACCAACTCGAGCACCTCGTCGCGCTCGCCACCGAGCCCGCTGCCGATCGTGCACAGCGTCTCGACGCTCGCCC
>NZ_JBFUCL010000145.1:0-13871 GCF_056405255.1 Agromyces sp. P1_H4
AGTATGCAGGATGAGCCGCCCGCTGACCCGGCCTGGGAGGCCGAAGAACGCATGATCCTGCGTATTCGGCGCGAGGCGGCGAAGCCGTGGGGGGCGCGGCCGGCTTCCGTACTCGACACCGCGCGCGCGTGCCGGAATGCAGGAGAATCCGCGAGATGGCCCGCCCTGAGAGCTCATGGAGCGGATTCTCATGCGTTTCGCGCGCCGCGTCCGGGCCCGAGGCGGCGCCGCGGCATCCGTCGTACGCTGCTCGTCATGCGCTTCGGAACGCTCGACTTCACGCCGGCCCTCGACTCCCCCGGGCTGCTCGCGCCGCCGACGGCCGCGGCCCTGCAGCGAGCGGATGCCGCGAGCGCAACAGATGCCGCGAGCCCGGCCCCGCCCGACGGTGAGGTGCTGGTCGCCGCGATCGACCCGGGCCTCGCCGACACGGCCGCCTTCTGCGCCCACTACGAGATCTCGATGGAGGACGGCGCGAACTGCGTGATCGTTCAGGCCCGCCGCGGCGAGCGCACCTGGTATGCGGCGTGTCTCGTGCGCGGCTCCGATCGGGCCGACGTGAACGGCGTCGTGCGTCGCCATCTCGACGCGCGCAAGCTGTCGTTCGCGCCGATGGACGACGCCGTCGCGCTGAGCGGCATGGAGTACGGCGGGATCACGCCCGTGGGCTTGCCCGCCGACTGGGCGATCCTCGTTGACGAGTCGGTGGCCGGCCATGAGCGGCTCATCGTGGGCAGCGGCATCCGAGGCTCGAAGCTGCTCGTGACGGGTGCGTTCCTCGCCGGTCTGCCGAACGCCGAGGTGCTGCGGATCGCGCAGGCCGGCTGACCCGAGCCGCGGGTCGCGCCGCCCCCGCCGGAGGCGACGAGTGGATGCCGAACCCGCGGATACCCGCTCGAGGGCGCGGGTTCGGCATCTCCTCGTCGGAATGGGTGACTGGGCGGAACGCCCGGCTACTCGGCCAGGGCCGGGGCGCTCGCCTCCTGCGCGGCGACCGCGGCGTGCGCGTCGCCGTTCCGGGCGATGGCGCTCCCGGCCGCCGCGCCGGCAGCAGTGCCGCCGATCAGTCCGCCGATGAGCTCGCGCAGGCCGACGCCCATCGTGGAGCTCAGCATCGCGTCGACCTCGGTGATGCCCGAGACCGCGTTCTTCGCGAGCTGCGAGGCGCCGTCGGTCGAGACGACGGTGAGCTGGTCGATGTTCGACATGGGGGCGGCGAGTTCGCGGGCGATGAGGGGCAGCGCGTCGATGACCCGCATCTGCAGCAGCGCCTCGGACTGCTGGGCGACGGCCTCTGCGGCGGCCTTCGTCGCGGCGGCCTCGGCCGCACCACGGGCCTGGATGGCGTCGGCCTCGGCGAGGCCCTCGGCGCGCAGCGCCTCCGCCGAGGCGGTGCGGGCGATGCGGTCCGCCTCGGCGGCGATGCGCACGGACTCGGCGGCGGCCTCGGCCTCCACCTTGACCTTGTAGGCCTGGGCGTCGGCGACGGCCTTGACCTCGGAGTCGAGCTCGGCGGCGCGCAGCGCGGCGCGCTTCTGGGCGGTGATCTCCTGCTGCGCCACGACCTCCTGCTGCGACAGTGCCTCGGCGAGCGGTCGGGCCGCGGCGGCCTCGGCGGTGGCCTTGTCGGTCTCGCGCTGCAGCGCGGCCTTGCGCTGGGCCAGGCCGGCCTCGCGCTCGGCGACGGTCTGCTCGGCCGCGATCACGGCCTCGCGGGCCTCGCGCTGCGCCTCGGCCTCGGCGATCTCGGCCTGCTTGCGCACCTTGGCCTGCTCGGCGCGGCCGAGGTCGTCGATGTAGCCGTTGTTGTCGGAGATGCCCTTGATCTCGAACGAGTCGACGTCGAGGCCCTGGTTGGCGAGCGACTCGCGCGCGACGCCCAGCACCGACGCCGAGAGCTCGTCGCGGCGGTTGATGATGGTGGTGACGTCAGTGGCGCCGATGGACGCGCGGAGCGAGCCCGACAGCACCTCCTGGGCGAAGATGTCGATGTTCTTGTCCTGCCCGAGGAATCGCTGCGCGGCCGCGCGGATGGCGGACGCGCTGTCGCCGACCTTCACGATCGCCACGGCGTCGACGTGCACGGTGATGCCGTTGTTCGTCTGCGCCTCGGCGCGGATCTCGATCGCCCGCGAGCGCAGCGAGATCTTGTGCGCCTTCTGGAAGAAGGGCATGATCCAGACGCCCTGCCCGTGCACGACGCGCTGGCCGGACTCCTCGGTGTCGATGCCGTCGACGACCTTGCGCTTCGAGCGCTTGCCGGTGACGACGATCGCCTCGTCGGGTGACACGTTGCGGTAGAGCACCTTCGCCCAGATCCACAGGATGACGACGGCGACGATGACGAGGGCGATGATCCCGATGACGGGGGTGAGGGCGAAGTCGAACACGGGGTCCTTCCGAGGGGGTGTGCGGGGGTTCCGGACAAGACTGTCGGGAGGCGACCGGGAGCGCAATGGGTCGGCCTCCCCTCGTCGGCGGATGCCGCGAGTCGCCGTCGACGGATGCCGCGTGACCGCGCGCGGGATGCCGGGAAACCCCGACCGTGCCGGGCGAAACCCCCGTGCGCGGTGTCGGCGGACGGGTGCAGACTGGCGGTATGTGCGGACGATTCGCGAACGACGCCAAGGTCGACGAGATGATCCAGGAGTTCGTCGCCGAGGGCGGCGACTTCCGCGACTGGGTGCCCCAGTACTCCATCGCGCCCACCCAGGTCGTGCCCATCGTGCGCGAGCGCAAGAACAGCGACACGGGCGAGGTCGCTCGGTCGGTGGACGCCGCGGTGTGGAACTTCCATCCGTCGTTCATGAAGGACTCGAAGCGCCCGCAGTTCAACACGCGCATCGAGACCGTCGCGACGAACGGCCTATGGAAGGGCGCGTTCGCCTCCTCGCGCTGCCTCGTGCCGATGCGCGGCTACTACGAGTGGACGGGCGAGCCCGGCAGCAAGCAGGCGTGGTTCCTCCACGGCGAGCAGCCGCTGCTCGCCGCCGCCGGCATCTACACGGCGCGAAAGGTCGGCGACGAGTGGGAGGTGTCCACGTCGATCATCACGCGTGAGGCTCGGGATGCCTCGGGCGAGATCCACGACCGCATGCCGGTGTTCCTCGAGCGCGATGTGTGGGACGAGTACCTCGCCCCCGTCAAGCTCGACGACGAGGGCAAGCAGGAGATGGTGGCGCTGCTCACGGCCGAGTCCGAGAAGGTCGCCGCCACGATCTCGAACTACGAGGTCGACCGCCGGGTCAACAACTCGCGCACGGTGGATCCCGGTGACCCGGCCCTCATCGAGCCGCTCGACGCCGCCGGCTGATCGAGCCGCTCGACGCATCGGCTCACGCGATTGCCCGCCGCGCGAAGGCGATGGCGTCGTCGAACAGCGCGTCGCGATCGACGTCGCCCTCCCAGCGGTGCCCGGCCCCGTCGACGAGCACGAGCGTCGCCTCGGCGCCGGCTGCGGCGAGCGCGTCGGCGAGCAGCACCGCCTGCGACGCGGGCACCGACGTGTCGGCGGTGCCGTTCACGATGAGGAACGGAGGCGCATCCCCGTGCGCCTGTCGCGCGGGGCTCGCGGCCGCGGCGGTGGCGGGGTCCGCTGCGACGGGGGCGCCGAACCACTTCGCCTCGCTGCAGTCGGGGTCGTGCTCGCGACCGAGGGCGCGGGCGTGCTCGATGAAGTCGGTCGGCCCGTACCAGTCGATGACGCCGCGCGCCGCGGCATCCGCTCGCAGGCCGACGAGCATGGCGAGCGTCGCACCCGCCGACTCGCCCCACAGCACGAGTCGTGCGGGGTCGATCCCGAGGCTCGGGCCGTTCGCCCGCAGCCAGGCGATGGCCGCGAGCACGTCGTCGACCTGGGCCGGGAAGACCGCCTCGGCGCTCAGCCGGTAGTCGACGGATGCCACGGCGAACCCGGCCTCCACGATCCGCTCGAACGCGTCGGCGAGGTCGGGCCCGAACTCGCGGCGGCTTCCGCCCTGCCACCCGCCGCCGTGCAGGAAGAGCACGACGGGCAAGGCCGTGTCCGCGGCAGGGCGCGCCCCCGAGGCATCCGACACCGACGGCCCCGCGGGCAGGTGCAGGTCGAGCGCGAGCGGCCGGAATCCGCCCCGCTCCGCGTACACGACGTCGCGCATGGTCAGCCGCGCCGGTCGATCGCCGGGGCGCCGTACTCCTCGTCGGTGACATGCTCGCCCCAGGTCGCGTCGTCGTCCTCCCACATGGCGAGGTGGCACATGAACGAGTCGGCGGATGCCCCGTGCCAGTGCCATTCGCCGGGCGGCGTGTGCACGGTGTCGCCGGGTCGCATCACCCGCACCTCACCGCCGCGCGCCTGCACGAGGCCGATCCCGTCGGTGACGTGCAGCGTCTGCCCGAGGGAGTGGCGGTGCCAGGCCGTGCGGGCGCCGGGCGCGAATCGCACGAGGTTGACGCGCAGCCGCGACGGCTCCTCGCCGCGGGCGATGACATCGAAGTGCACGTCGCCGGTGAAGAGCTCGGCGGGCCCCTTCGTGGTGGGCTGCTTCGGCTGGAACTGCATCGCTCTCCTTCCGTGCCCGGGCGCGATCGCCCGCACATGCCATCGAAGGTACGCCGCGAGCGCACGACGAGGAAGGCACTGGCGGTACACGCCCCGCTAGGGCCTCCCACCGCGGACGGCCATGGTGTTGCATGGAACGATGAGCTGGACCGATGACGAACTCGCCCGTGTGGGCGCGGCCGACGAACTGCAGGTGGCGTCCTACCGGGCCGACGGGTCGCTGCGCCCGTTCGTGACCATCTGGGTGGTGCGCTCGGGCGACGACCTGTACGTGCGCTCGGCGTACGGACCCGACAACGGCTGGTTCCGCCGCGCGAAGGCGAGCCGGCGCGGTCGCATCAGGGCCGGCGGGGTGGAGCGCGACGTCGCCTTCGCGGATGCCGCGCCCGATGTGCACGCGGCGATCGACGACGCCTACCACGCGAAGTACGACCGCTACGGTGCCCGCATCGTGAACACCGTCGTCGGCGACCAGGTGATCCCGACGACGTTCCGGCTGGATCCCGCGGCGGACTGAGCAGCCCGGCGGCGCCGCGTCAGTTCGGACCGCCGCCGAGGTCGCCGAGCAGCAGGCCCGACTCGCGCGAACGACGCTCGAGCTCCATCGGGTCGAGCTCGAGCGGCTCGTCGACGGGTTCGGTCGCGCTCACGGATGCCGCGGCGGCATCCGTCGGCTCGTCGACCGCCGCGCCCTCCGCCTTCAGCCGCTGCTTGGCCGCGCGCGCGACGAGCACCGCCACGMGGTCGCGCACGCGACCCGCGTGGATCGTTGTGAGCATTCTCCATGGCGGCCGTCGAGTGGGCAACCAGCTCGGGACGCCTTCGCCTCAGCGTGCCGCGGCGGGCTCGACGGGCTCCGTGGGTCCGGCTTCGTGGGCGCCGGACGCCGCGTCCGCCGACGCGTCCGCGCCGTGCACGGGGTGGCTCCGCTCGAGCGCCGCACCTTCCACGTCGACATTCGGCAGAATGCGGTCGAGCCACTTCGGCAGCCACCACGCGGACTCGCCGAGCAGGTGCATCACGGCCGGGATCAGGAGCATCCGCACGATGAAGGCGTCGATCAGCACGCCGATCGCGAGACCGAAGCCGAGGGGGCGCACCATCGTGAGGTGCGAGAACACGAACCCGCCGAACACGGCCGCCATGATGATCGCGGCGGCGGTGACCACGGCCCGGCCGTTGCGCAGGCCGGCGACGACCGCGGTGCGGGCGGGCACGCCGTGCACGTAGGCCTCGCGCATGCCCGACACGAGGAACAGCTGGTAGTCCATCGCGAGCCCGAACAGCACGCCCATGATGATGATCGGCGCGAAGTTCAGCACCGGGCCTGGGTCGTGCACGCCGAACACCCCGCCGAGCCAGCCCCATTGGAAGATCGCGACGACCGCACCGAAGGCGGCGAAGAGGGTGAGCACGAACCCGGCGGTCGCGATGAGCGGCACGAGGATCGAGCGGAACACCAGGATCAGGATGATCAACGAGAGGCCGACGACGACGCTGAGGTAGAGCGGCAGCACGCCGGCCAGCTTGTCGGAGATGTCGATGTTGCCGCTCGCCTGCCCGGCGACGCCGAGGGTGATGTCGCCCTCGAGCGGTGAGAGGTCGCGCAGGTCGTGCACGAGCTGCTCGGTCGACTCGCTCGACGGGCCGTCGGCGGGCACCACCTGGAAGGCGAAGTAGTCGTTCTCATCCGAGACGCCGACGGGCGCGACCGCTACGACGTCGTTCTGCGCCATCA
The DNA here is from genome assembly GCF_056405255.1 of Agromyces sp. P1_H4. Classification (NCBI taxonomy): domain Bacteria; kingdom Bacillati; phylum Actinomycetota; class Actinomycetes; order Micrococcales; family Microbacteriaceae; genus Agromyces; species Agromyces sp. P1_H4. The sequence continues at coordinate 6,279 of NZ_JBFUCL010000145.1, forward strand.
ACGTGTCGGCGAGGTCGGCCTGCGTGGCCACCACGTCGTCGTCCTCGACGCCGTCGGGCAGTTCGGCCACGACCAGGAGCGGGCCGTTCTGGCCGGCACCGAATGCGTCGGCGACGGCGGTGTAGGCCCGGTACTGCGTCGACTCCTCGGCCTCGGACGACCCGTCGGGCAGGCCGAGCCGCATCGAGAGGGCGGGGATGGCGATGACGAGCAGCACGACGATCGACAGCACCGCCTGCAGGATCGCCCGCGACGTCTTCATCGGACGCAGCTCGGGGCTGGCGTGGACTTCGTGGCCGATCTCGCCGCGGGCGCGGCGCGAGAGCACGCGCTGGCCGATGAGCCCGAGGAGGGCGGGGGTCAGGGTCACGGCGATGAGCACCGCGATGAAGACGCAGACGGCGCCGACGGTGCCCATGACGCCGAGGAACGGGATGCCCGTGACGTTGAGCGCGAGCAGCGCGATGAGCACGGTCGAGCCGGCGAACACGACGGCATTGCCCGACGTGCCGTTGGCCAGTCCGATGGACTCGTGCAGCTCCATGCCTGAGAGCACCTGCCGCCGGTGCCGGTTGATGATGAAGAGGGCGTAGTCGATGCCGACGGCGAGGCCGAGCATCACGCCGAGCACGGGGGTGACGGACGTCATCTCGACGACCCCCGAGAACGCGAGCGAGCCGGCGACGCCGACGCCCACGCCGATGAGCGAGGTGATGAGCGGCAGCACCGCGGGCAGCAGCGCCCGGAACACGATGATGAGCACGAGCATCGCGACGATCACGCCCACGATCTCGCCGGCGCCGATGAGCCCGTCGATCGACGCGGCGATGGTCGACGAATAGTCGACCGACACGCCGTCGATGCCGGCGCCGTCGAGCGCCTCGGCGACCGACGCCTTGACCTCCGACGACAGCGAGAAGAGGTCGTCGTCGAACATGACGACGCCGATGGCGGTGCTCTCGTCGCTCGAGACCGTGCGGATCTCCGCCGCGGCCGTCATGAGCCGGGTGGCGTCGTCGAGCTGGGCCTGCTGGGTCGCCAGCTCCGCCGCGCCGTCGTCGAGCTGCGTCTGCTGGGCGGCGAGCTGCTCGGCTCCGGCGTCGAGCTGCGCCTGCTGCGCCGCGAACTGCTCGGCGGCCTGGTCGTACGCCCCGGCCGCCTGCGACTGCGCGATCGCGGCGTCGAGCTGGGCCTGGCCGGCGTCGAGCTGGGCCTTGCCCGCATCGAGCTGCGCCTGTCCGTCGTCGAGCTGCTGGGAGGCGGTGTCGAGCTGCGCCTGGCCGTCGACGAGCTGCTGCTCCTGGTCGGCGCGGTCGGATGCCGCGGCGAACGGGTCGACCGTGTCGGAGACTCCGTCGAGCTCGCCGACGTCGGCGAGGAGGGCGCTGATCTCCTCCTGCTGCTCGGTGGTGAACGCCGACCCGTCCTCGGTCTGGAAGACGACGGTGCCGGTGGCGCCGCCGAGGCCCGAGAGCCGGTCGTTGAGCTGTGCGTTGACGCGCTCGGTCTCGGTGCCGGGGATGCTCATGCTCGAGGTGACGGTGCCGCCGAAGGCCAGGAACCCGCCCACGGCGAGCGCGAGCGCGGCGAGCCAGGCGACGAGCACGGTCCAGGGTCGGCGCGCGGAGAAGCGACCGAGACGGTACAGGAGTTCAGCCATTGCCGGGTGCCTTTCGGGAGCATGGGTTCGGGGCACGCCATCGAGCCACCGACAAGAATACCGACATGTGTCGGATATCCGACATCTGTGGATGAACTCCACAGGAAGCATCCGACCGCTGGCAGAATCCCCGTATGGACGTCCGAGTCGAGCGCACGCGCCGTGCCCTGCAGGAGGCGCTGTTCGAGCTCGCCCGCGAACGTTCGCTCGACGAGCTCACCATCGCGGACATCGCGGCTCGTGCGGGCGTGAACCGCAGCACCTTCTACCAGCACTACTCCGACAAGGAGACGCTGCTCGCCGACGCGCTCGACGCCACGGCCGAGGCGACCGGGGCGGCGCTGCCCGAGTTGGTCGAGCCCCCCTTGGAGCCGCCGCAGGCGCTGTTCTCGTTCCTCGAGCACATCGAGGCCAACGCCGGACTCTACAAGCGGGTGTTCGGCTCTCCCGGTTCGGCCGTGGTCACCGCACGTCTGCGAGGGCGCATCGAGCTCATCGTCGGCGACGCCGTCGTGCGGTCGGGCACACGCGCCTTCGAGGGGCTGCCGCTCGACGTCGTGGCGGCGGGCATCGCCGGCTCCGCGCTCGGCGTCATCGAGGCATGGCTCGCCCGCGAGGAGCGACCCCCGGCGGCGACCGCCGCGGACTGGGTGTGGCGGGTACTGATCGGGCCGGGCGGCGCCTGGGACTGAGCCCGAGCGACGACGCGCGCACGAGCAGGTGCAGCCGACGCGTCTACGATCGGACGGTGCTCGTTCTCGCCGTCGTCCTGCTGCTCGCCAACGCCCTCTTCAACGTCATCGTGTGGCCTCGGTTCTACCCGCGCATCGCCGCCGACCCGCGGGCCCGCGATGCCGACGGCCGCCGCACCACGTTCTACACCGTGCACGTCGTGCTCATCGCCCTCGCGCTGGTGCTCGCCGCGGCATCCGCCGTCACCGCGCTCGTCATCCTGCTCTGACGCCCGTCCCCGGGTCCGTCACACCGGGTCGACGTCGACGCGCGCGAAGCGCGGCACGCTGCGGCCGTCACGCTCGACGATCTCGGTGAACATCGCGAGCGGCCGCACCCAGTGGGCGTGGTCGCCGTAGAGCTGGCGGTAGACGACGAACTCCTCCTCGGTCTCGCTGTGCCGCGCGACGAAGAGCACCTCGTACCTGGCGCCCTTGAAGTGCTCGTAGATGCCCGGCTCGATGCCCGCGGGCTCGCTCGCTTCGCTCACCGGTCCAATGCTACGGATGCCGCGGAACGCGCGACCCTCCTCCGGGGGCCGAGCGTCGTTCGGGTTTGACTTGCCGCTGCCGATGTCGGATGCTGTGCAGGCTCGTCCCCCCGCGGGCTCGTCACGATGGAGTGTCATGAAGTCGGTTCGCCGCCGGGCCGTTGCCCTGTGCGCCATGCTCGCGTTGGTCGTCATCCAGGCGATCGCCGATCCCACCGGGCTGCTCGCGCTCGTCGGCTGGTCCGGGGCGCAGCCGCGCTTCGACGTCGGCGCCTGGCCGCTCGCTCCGTACGCGATGTTCGTGCCCGTGGTGCTGGGCGTGACCTGGTGGGTCACCGTCCGGGCGGGCGATCGCTTCTGGACCCTGGTCGCCGGCGTGGTGCTGGCCGTCATGCTCGCGCAGGCCGCGACCTGCCTGGTGATGACCTGGGATGTCGCGGCCGCCGCATGGGCGGCCGGGTACGTGACGGCCAAGGCGGTGCCCGCGGCACTCGTCGTGGCGGCGCTCGCGCGGTGGGTCGGCGGTCCGACCAGCCGCACCGCGGTCGAGCGGAGCGCGCTCTGGCCGCCCGCCATGCCGGTCTGGCTCCCCGCAGTGCTCCTCGCGGCCGTGGCCCCGCTGCTGTCGGGCCTCTGGTGGACGGGCGCGGCGTACGGTCCCGGTATCCCGGCCGCCCGCGCCGACCGCGGCCCGGTGTCGATGCTCGTCGCGATCGTGCTCATCGCCGTGGCGACCGCGGTGTGCCTGCGGTGGATGCGCGCCCGGGTGCCCGGCGTGCTCGGCGGATGGCTGGCGGCGCTCGTCGCGGGCGGCATCGTCGGGCTGGTGCAGGCGGTGGTCGCGTTCGCGGTCGACGGCGGGCTCGCAGGTGACCTGTGGCCACTGATGACGGCATACCTCACGATCGCCGACGGCCTCTCGTTCGGCGCGTGCGTCGGCTGGATCGCGGGCGTGGTCGCCGTGGTCGCCGAGCGGGTGCACGCGGGGCGGCCTGCCCGCGTGCTGCAGCTCGCCGCGGCATCCGTCGCCCTGATCGCCGTGACCGCGGCGCTGGTGCTGCCCGCGACGGGCGCGGGGGCGCCGGCCTCGGCGGCCGAGCCGAACGGTGGGTCGACGGATGCCTCGCGCACCGCGGCATCCGTGCCTGACGGGTTCCTGCGGGCGGAGGGTCCCATCATCACCGACGGCGACGGCAACCAGGTGCTGCTGCGCGGGGTGAACGTGAACCAGCTCGTCGACTTCTACCAGCCGCAGGCCGACGTCGCGGCGACGAGGCCGCTCACCGAGGACGACTTCGCGGGCATCGCCGCGCAGGGGTTCAACGTGGTGCGGCTGAATCTCTCGTGGTCGGCGCTCGAGCCCGAGCGCGGCGAGTTCGACGACGCCTACCTGGCGCAGGTGGCCGACGCGGTCGGGTGGGCGAAGCAGCACGACGTGCGCATCGTGCTCGACATGCACCAGGACTCGTGGTTCAACGGCGCGACCGAGGAGGGCACCGCGTGCCGACCAGGCACCGACCCGATGTGGGGCTACGACGGGGCGCCCGCGTGGGCGACCATCACCGACGAGGCGCCGCGCTGCCAGTTCCAGGGCCGGGACATCTCGCCGGCCGGCAACCGCGCGTTCCAGCACTTCTACTTCGACACCGACGGCGTGCAGGGCGCGCTCGTCGACACCTGGGGGCGGCTCGCCGCCGAATTCGCCGACGAGCCGACCGTGGCGGGCTACGACCTGCTCAACGAGCCCGGCTTCGGCGAGACCGCGCCGGTCACCACGTCGCTGCTACTGGGCCGCTACTACGACCGCGCGATAGTCGCGATTCGCGACGCGGGCGCACCGCAGATCGTGTTCGTGGAGCCGAGCATCTTCTGGTCGGGGCTCGGCTTCGACAGTGGGCCGACACCGGGCTTCACCGACGACCGCAACATCGTGTTCTCGCCGCACCTCTACGCCGAGTCCTTGACGATGGATCGTTCCCTGGGCATCCCGCCGATCGTCGGGATGGACCGGCAGTTCGTGCTCGCGCAGCGCGTCGCCGACGAGTACGGCGCCCCGCTGTGGTCGGGCGAGTACGGATACTGGGGCGAGGATGCCGACGTGGTCGACCGGCTCAGCCGCTATGCCGACGCCGAGGACGCCAACCGGCTCGGCAGCGCCTACTGGGTGTGGAAGCAGGCCTGCGGCGACCCGCAGAACGGCATCGGTCCCACGGGCAACGGACTCATGGTGCAGGACTGCGAGACCGGCGACGACGCGCCGCCCCGCGACGACCTGCTCGCGATCCTGAGCCGGGCGTACCCAAAGTCGGCACCCGGGGTGCTCACGGCGCTCGAGGCGGATGGAGCGCATGTGTCGCTCGCAGGCACCGTCGGCGAGCGCGGCTGCGGCCTCGAGGTCTGGGTTCCCGGCAGCGCCGAGCCCGAGCTCACCAGCAGCGGGATCACGGATGCCGCGACGGCCGCGGTGCCCGGCGGCTGGCGCATCACCGGCTGCGCCGAGGGCGACTACGCCCTGTCGACCGACTGAGGGGGGCCGGTTCTCCCTCCCCCGGCGCGGGCGACTCAGGAGAACCGGGCCGCGACCAGTGCGACGATCCCGACGCCCGACATGGCGAGCGCCATCGCGCCGTATCCGCCGATCGCGCTGGCGAGGATCGGGCCGAGCGCCGGTCCGAGTGCGGCGACGACGGTGATGGGGGCGGCGAACGCGCCGTTGATCGAGCCGTAGTTCCGCGTGCCCCAGCGGTCGGCGACGGCCGAGCCCTGCACCAGCGTCTGCGCGCCCCGGACGGCGCCGGCGGCCATCCCGATCACGATGAGCAGCCACGGCGGCCCGGGCACGACCGCCATGAGGGCGAGCAGCAGGATCGCCGAGGCCGAGGTCACGGCGAGCGGGAGCCATGGTGCCGTCGCGTGCGGGATGACGACGTAGAGGAGCCGCCCGATGACCTGTCCGGCGCCGAGGAGGCCGAGCGACCACGCGGCGAGCTCGTACGTGAAGCCCTTCTCCATATACAGCGGGATGACCGCGAGGGTGACGCTGAACAGCGCAGCGGTCAACGCCACCATGGACCCTTCGAGCATCCAGAACCGGCGCGTTCGGACGACCGTGCCGACGGTGTGGACCTGCTCGTCGCCCTTCGCAGGCGGATGCGGGGCCCAGGCCCGCTCGAGGAAGAACCAGTGCAGCGGCAGCGTGACGATGAGCAGGGTTGCCGCCAACACGAGGAAGACCGCCCGCCAGTCCAGCACGTGCAGCAGGCCGGCCACGATCGGCGCGAACACGGTCGACGCGAGCCCGCCGGCGAGCGTCAGGATCGTCATCGCGCCACGGCGTCGCTCCCCGTGCCGTCGCGTGATCACGGTGAAGGCGGCCTGGTAGAGCACGGCGGACTGCGCGACGCCGCAGATCACCCAGCCCAGCGCGAAGACGAGGAGGTTCGGTGCCGCGCTGACCACGACGAGGCCCAGTGCACCCGTGAGTGCGCCGGCCGTCATGACGAGCCGAGGACCACGCTCGTCGAGCAGGCGCCCGGCGACGATGCCGACCGCCGCCGACACCATGAGTCCGATTGAGAACGCTAGCGTCACCTGGGCGATGGTCCAGCCGGTCTCCGCCGCGATCTCAGGCGCGGCCACGATGAGGGCGTAGTACAGGATGCCCCAGCTGACGACCTGCCCCACCGAGAGGGCCGCGAGACGCGCTCCGAGGCTGGACGGCGCGGAGACGTGCGGCGAGCTCACCGCGATGCAGTGACGTCGAGCAGTTGCGAGAGCTCGCCCAGCGCGCCGGGCACGAGCCGGTAGTAGGCCCAGGTGCCGCGCTTGCTCCGGGTGAGGAAGCCGGCGTCCATGAGCACCTTCAGGTGGTGCGACACGGTGGGCTGGCTGAGGCCGACGGGTTCGATGAGGTCGCAGACGCACGCCTCTTCGCCAGCGGATGCCGCGACGATCGAGACGAGCCGGAGTCGCGTCGGATCGGCGAGGGCCTTGAGCYTGCGGGCGAGCTCCTCTGCGCGGTCGGCGTCGATCGTCTCGCGGGTCAGCGGGGTGCAGCAGGCCGCGCCGGTGGTGTCGGAGACATCCGTGATCTGCAGCAGCGTCGTGCTCATGCCACGATGCTAGCCCAATATTGACAACCATCGATATAGTCGCCACACTCAATATCGAAGTTCATCGATGCCTTGGAGGGCCCGGATCATGACCCTGATCGACCTCACCGCCCCGAGCCTGCAGCAGCGCCGACTCGACACACTGCCCGTCGCCATCATCGGCGCCGGTCCGGTCGGCCTGGCCGCCGCGGCGAACCTCGTGGAGCGGGGCATCGACTTCGTGATCTACGAATCGGGTGACCAGATCGCGTCGAGCATCCGGCAGTGGGGGCACACGCGGCTCTTCTCCCCGTGGAAGCACGTCGTCGACCCCGCGTCGCGCCGCCTGCTCGAGGCGACCGGTTGGGCGTTGCCGTCGCCCGAGGCCCTCCCCACCGGCTCCGAGCTCGTCGAGCGGTACCTCGAGCCGCTCGCCGCCCTCGAGCCGATCGCCTCCCGCATCCGCACCGGCCTCACGGTGGAGGCCGTCACCCGGCAGGGCATGGACCGCACGCGCATGGCACGCCGCGAACAGACGCCGTTCGTGCTGCGCGTGCACACCGCCGACGGCGTGGAGGAGCTCACCGCTCGCGCCGTCGTCGACGCATCGGGCACCTACG
>NZ_JBFUCL010000146.1:0-8746 GCF_056405255.1 Agromyces sp. P1_H4
GTCGGTGCATCGCGGCGAGTTCCAGCTCCTCCTCGCCGACGAGGTGCGCCGTCGCCTCGGACCCGACGCGATCCGGCTCGGCTGGCGAGCCACGGGCGTCGAGCACGCCGACTCCACCGACACGGTGCGGTTCGCGGATGCCGCAGGCGCCGAGCTCGCGCTCCAGGCCGACGTGGTGGTGGGCGCCGACGGCATCCACTCGGCCCTGCGGGCGCAGGCCTACCCCGACGAGGGCACGCCGCCGTGGAACCGGCTGGTGCTCTGGCGCGGAACGGCGCTCGCCCCGACCTTCCTCGACGGCCGCACCATGGTCATGGCCGGCGACGGCGAGCAGAAGTTCGTCGCCTATCCGCTTGTGGCCCCGGGCGCGGAGCGCGGCCAGACCCGGGTGAACTTCATCGCCGAACGTCGCGCACCCGACGGCATGTCCGAGACGGCCGACTGGAACCATCCCGTCGACGCCGCGCCGATCGTCGAGCTGTTCGCCGACTGGCGGTTCGACTGGCTCGACGTGCCGGGCGTCATCGCCGCCGCGGAGCGGATCCTCGAGTACCCGATGGTCGACCGCGACCCGCTTCCGCGCTGGACGTTCGGTCGCACCACGCTGCTGGGCGACGCCGCGCACGCGCTCTACCCGAACGGCTCGAACGGGGCATCGCAGGCGATCCTCGATGCACGATCGCTGGCCTTCCACGTCGCGACCGTGCCGGACGTCGAGGATGCCCTCCGGGCGTACGAGGAGGATCGCCGTCCGGCCACGACCCGCCTGTCGGGCCTGACCCGGCAGCTCGGGCCCGAGCGCGTCATGCAGCTGGCCCGGGATCGCGCGCCGGGCGGGTTCGTCGACATCCACGACGTGATCCCCGAGCAGGAGCTGCGCGAGATCGCCGACTCCTACAAGCGCGCCGCCGGATTCCACCCCGAAGAGCTCAACGAACGGGCCTCGCTCACCCCGCCGGGGCGACCGTGAGCGCGCCGACGGATCGATTCGAGGTCCGCCGGCTCAGCGCGATCATCTCGCCGCTGCGCCGGAGCCTGCTGCGTGCGGCCCGCACGGCCGAGCACCTGCCCGACATCCCCGATGCCCAGGTCGAGGTGCTCCGCTCCCTTCCCGCCGGAACCGTGCGCAGTCCCGCCGAGATCGCCGAGGAGCTGACGCTGAGCCGAACGACCGTCAGCAACCTGCTGGGCACGATGGAGACTGCGGGACTGATCACGCGCGAGACCGACTCGCTCGATCGGCGTCGCGTCGCCGTGCGGGCGTCGGCGCGAGCGGTGAGCCTGCTCGGCCGCTTCGACCAGGCGAGCGCGGCCCTTCTCGCCGAGGCCATCGCCGCGCTCCCCGACCACGATCGCGTCGTGCTCGGCGCCGCACTGCCCGCGCTCGAGCGGCTGCGCGACGAGATGCAGGCGATCGCGCGGAACGCCCGCGACTCGGGGCGGCCGTCGTGAGCGTGCAGCCGCCGCCGACGGGACTCGAGCGGATATTCCGGGTCGAGGTGCTGGTCGCCGGCATCGAGGACCATGGATCGACGAGCGCGGGCCATCGCCGGGTCGTGCCGATCCTCGGCGGTCGGCTCTTCGACGGCCTCGACGCGGACGTGCTGCCCGGCGGCGCCGACTGGCAGGTCGTGCGCCCCGACGGCACGATCGAGATCGACACGCGGTACTCGGCTCGCACTGCCGACGGGGCGCTGCTGCACCTGCGGACCCACGGCATCCGGACCGGCAGCGTCGAGGTGCTGGCGGCCCTCGGCCGTGGTGAGGAGGTGCCGGCCACCGAGTACTCGTTCCGCCTGCACGTGGTCGTGGAGACGTCCTCGACGGCGCATGCGCACCTGGAGCGCTCGCTCATCGTGGCCGCGGCGGCTCGCGGCGCGGGGCTGGTGGCGTACGACGCCTACCGGATGACCTGACCGCGGAGATCGGTCGGAGCCTACCGACCCAGCGCATGAAGGCGCCGCGTTCAGCGCAGGTCGAGCCGCATGAGCACCCGGGGGAATCCGTTGAGCACCGACTCGGTGTCGGACGCCTTCGTGAACCCGGCCCGCTCGAAGAGCGCCTGCGTGCCGGCGTAGGCCATCGTCAGGTCGATCTTCTTGCCCCGATTGTCGAGCGGATAGCCCTCGATGGCGGGCGCGCCGTACTCGCGGGCGAACTCGACCGCGCCCGCGAGCAGCGCGTGCGAGATGCCGCCGCCGCGGTGACCCGGGCGCACGCGGATGCACCACACCGACCACACATCGAGGTCGTCGACGTGCGGGATCTTCCGATTGCGCGCGAAGCTCGTGTCGGCGCGCGGGTGCACGCCCGCCCACCCGACGACCTCGTCGCCGTCGTAGGCGAGCACCCCCGGCGGCGGATCCTGTCGGCAGAGCTCGCGGACGCGCTCGCCGCGCGCCGGGCCGTTCAGGGACAGGTTCTCCTTCGAGGACGTCAGTCGGTAGCTCAGGCACCAGCAGACGTTGGCGTCGGGCCGCTTCGGACCCACCATCGTCTTCACGTCGTCGAACGCCGTCGCCGGGCGCACCTCGATCGCCATGCCGTAAGCGTGCCATCGGCCTCCGACAACGGCACCGGGGATGCGCTCGGTACGCTGACCACGTGGCCGACGACCTGCCGTTCCTCGACCTCGCCGGGTTGAGTGCCGCGAGCGAGCGACTCTACGTGCACGTGCTCATGACCGGGCGAGCGAGCGTCGCCGCGATCGCCGCCCAGTTCGAGCTCGACGAGTCGACCGCCTTCGAGCGGCTCGAGAACCTCCGGCAGCTCGGCCTGGTGTCGCGCCTCGAGGGGGAGCCGCCAGGGTACGCGGCCGTCGATCCGCGGTACGCCCTGCGGGCGATCATCGATCGACTCAGCGATCAGGCCCTCCGCATCCGCGAGGCCATCCCCATGCTCGTCGAGTACTTCGACGCGGCGGCACCCGGCGATGCGGCCTCGCACCACGCGGTGGTCCTGACCGATCCCGACACGGTCGCCGGCTGGTACGCGAGGCTGCAGCATCAGGCGAGACGTGAGTTCCTCTCGTTCGACCGGCCGCCGTACGTCTCGGCATCGCTCGATCCGTTCGAGGCGGCGGTGCTCGCTCGCGGGGTCGACTGGCGCGCGGTCTACACGATCGAGAGCTTCGACGAGGCCACGACGTGGGACGAGGTCGAACGGCTCGCCGAGCAGGGCGAGCAGGCGCGCATCACCGACGACCTTCCGGTGAAGCTCGCGATCGTCGACGATGAGATCGCGCTCGTGTCGCTGAGCCTCGAGCCCGGACGCGTCGACGCCCTCATCACGCACGCGCCGCCGCTCGTGCACGCCCTCCGAGAGCTCTTCGAGTTCCACTGGTCTCGTGCGATGCCGTTGCCCGAGGCGAAGGAGCGAGTCGAGGGCGGAGCATCAGACCTCGCGATCGCCGAGGAGCTCGGCCGGCGTCCCTCGCTCGAGGAGCGGTCGATCCTCACGCTCATGGCCGTCGGGATGAAGGACGACGCGATCGCCAGGCAGCTCGGGATGTCGCCCCGCACGCTTCGTCGGCGCAGCCAGGAACTGCTCGCCGAACTCGGTGCGGGCAACCGGTTCCAGGCGGGCGTCGAAGCCGCGAGGCGGGGCTGGCTCTGACATTCCGACCGCTCATGTAACGGTCACGTTTCGCGCCGTGGCCACCTCCGGTCTTTGGCCGATATCGGCCAACGAGGCGAGGGTCGGCTCGCACACAATGGGACGATCGTCGGCCGTCGAATGGCACGACGCCCCGGTATCCGTTCCCAGCAAGGATCCTCGTGACCACACGTACCCGCTCCGCCATCGTGACGGGACGGCGTCGCTCGACCGCGACCCTCACCGCCGCCGCCCTGTTCCTCACGCTTGGCACCGCCTTCTGGCCTGCGTCGGCCGCCGCGGCCGACGACACTCCCACTCCGATCGCACCCGTCACCGCACCCTCGACCGCGGTCGAGGCGACGGCGAAGGACGGTGCCCCGTTCGAGGACGGGCGATACATCGTCACCCTCCGCGACGAGGCGGTCGCCACGTACGCCGGAGGAACGGGCTCGTTCTCGGCGACGCGCGCGCCCGAGGGCGAGGAGCTCGCCGCCCGCTCGAAGCGTGCGGTCGCCTACGCCGACCACCTCAGCGAGGAGCAGGCGGCGGTGGCGGAATCGGTCGGGGCCGACATCACCAGCTCGTACACGCTCGCGACCAACGGCTTCAGCAGCACGCTGACCGCGGACCAGGCCGCCGCGCTCGCCGCCGACTCGCGGGTCCTCGCGGTCGTGAAGGACGAGCTCCTGCACCTGCAGGCGGCCGTGCCGTCGACCGACTTCCTCGGCCTCGGCGGCGAGGGCGGCGTGTGGGACGCCACGGGCGGCGTCGAGTCGGCCGGCGAGGGGGTCGTGGTCGGCATCATCGACTCGGGCGTCGCACCCGAGAACCCGTCGTTCGCGGGCGAGCCGCTCGGTGATGCACCCGGCGCCGAGCCGTACCGCGATGGCGAGTCGATCGTCTTCGACAAGGCCGACGGCACGCGGTTCCGCGGCGCCTGCGTCACCGGTGAGCAGTTCACCACCGACGACTGCTCGACGAAGCTCATCGGCGCACGCTACTTCCTCGACAACTTCGAGGAGGCCTCGATCGGCGCCGACCGCGCCGAATACGTCTCGCCCCGCGACGGCAACGGCCACGGCTCGCACACGGCGAGCACGGCCGTCGGCGACCACGGCGTGCCGGCCGAGGTCGCCGGTCGCGAGCTCGGCGAGATCTCGGGCGTCGCGCCCGCCGCCAGGCTCGCGGTGTACAAGGCCTGCTGGTCGGGTCCCACGCCGCAGGACGACGGATGCGCCACCGGCGACCTCCTCGCCGCGATCGACGCCGCGGTCTTCGACGGCGTCGACGTGATCAACTACTCGATCGGCGGCGGTGCCGCGATCACGACCGTCTCGCTCACCGACCAGGCGTTCCTGCGCGCCGCGGCTGCTGGCATCTTCGTGGCCGCCTCGGCCGGCAACGACGGGCCGGAGGCCTCCACTGCCGACAACGCCGCGCCGTGGATCACGACGGTCGCGGCATCCACCATCCCGAGCTACGAGGCGAGTGTTCGCCTCGGTGACGGACGAACCTTCCTGGGCGGGTCGATCACGGTGCCGGCCGACGGATCGCTCGCCGGGCCGCTCGTCGCGGCATCCGTCAGCGGCGTCGAGGGCGCCGACGAGCCGCGGCTCTGCGGACCGGGCACCCTCGACCCCTCGCGGACGGCCGGTGCCATCGTGCTCTGCGAGCGAGGCGTGGTCGACCGCGTGGCGAAGTCCGCCGAGGTGGCCCGCGTGGGCGGCATCGGCATGGTGCTCGTGAATCCCGGGCCCAACTCGATCGACCTCGACACCCATTCGGTGCCGACGGTGCACCTCGACGCGGAGGCGTACGACGCGGTCAGCGGCTATGCCGCGACGGCCGGCGCGAGTGTCACGCTCGAAGACGGCAACACGACCGGCGGGCCCTCCGCCCCGGCGCCACAGGTCGCGGGCTTCTCGTCGCGCGGGCCGATCCTCGCCGACGGCGGTGACGTCCTGAAGCCCGACGTGGCGGCGCCCGGCGTCGCGATCCTCGCGGATGCGGCGAACGCCGAGGGCGAGGCCCCCCGCTTCCAGCTCCTGTCGGGCACGTCGATGGCATCGCCGCACGTCGCCGGGCTCGCGGCGCTGTATCTCGGCGAACGGCCGAACGCGTCACCCGCGGAGGTGAAGTCCGCCCTCATGACGACCGCGTACGACACCGTCGACCGCGCCGGCCAGCCGGTCGATGACCCGTTCCTCCAGGGCGCCGGCCACGTCGACCCCACGCGGTACTTCGAACCCGGGTTCCTCTACCTCAACGACGTCGATGACTGGTACGGATACGTCCAGGGCCTCGGCCAGGTGGATGTGGGCGTCGAACCAGTCGATCCCTCGAACCTCAACCTCGCGTCGATCTCCGTCGGCGCCCTCGCCGGCGTCGAGACGGTCACCCGCACGGTCACGGCGACCGCGCCCGGGCACTACGAGGCGCAGCCGGTGGACATGCCGGGGGTCGAGGTGACCGTGTCGCCGTCGGAGCTGGACTTCGCGGCGGCAGGCGACGTGGTCTCGTACACCGTGACGTTCCGGCGCTCGGACGCCCCGCTCGACGCGTTCACCACCGGCACGCTGCGTTGGGTGGGCGACGACGGCACCGTCACGACGCCGCTCGCCGTGCGGCCGGTCGTCCTCAGCGTTCCCTCGGAGGCGGTCGGAGCCGGGATCGACGGCTCGCTCGAGATCCCGGTCTCGGCGGGCGACACGCTCGACGTGCCGATCGCGGTCGACGGCCTCGTCCAGGGCCACGTCCTGCGCGGGCATGGCACCGAAGGGGGTGCACGGGATCGCCACGTGATCGAGATCCCCGAGGGCACGACCTACGCCCGGTTCGATCTCGATGCGGCCGACGATGCCGCCGACCTCGACCTGCGCCTCTACCAGCTCGACCCGTTCGGCAGCAGCTGGCTCAGTCGTGAGGCCACGACGCCGAAGGCCGACGAGCAGATCACCGTGCCCCTGGCCTCGAGCGGTCGCTACGTGCTGGAGGTCGACTTCTTCGCGGGCGAGGGCGACCTCGACTACGAGCTGACGAGCTACTTCCTCGGCGGCGACGCGCACGTCGGCGACCTCACCGCGGATCCGGCCGTGTTGCCGATGAAGCTCGGTGAACCGGCATCCGTCGACGTGTCGTGGTCGGGGCTCGCCCCCGGATCGCGGTATCTCGGCCGGGTGCACTTCGGTGAGACCAACCGAGTGACGAACCTCGTCGTCTCGACGCCCGGCGAGCCGGCCGCGGGCGACGAAGACCTCGCCGTCACGGTGGCGCCCGAGTGGGTGCGCCCCGGCAAGGGGTTCAGCGTCGAGGCGGTCGGGCTCGCACGGGCAGCGGAGTACTCGATCTCGCTCGACGGCGAGCCCGTGGCGGTCGGCCGTGCCGGGAACGGCGGCGAGGTGGCCCGGTACCTGAACGTGCCGGCGGATGCCGCCGAGGGCCCGCACGTCGTGCGGATCGAGTCCGACGGGGAGCACGCCGAGGCGGAACTGCACGTCGCGAGCCTCGTCATCCACGACCTGTGGGAGTTCGTGGACTACGCCGCCGACGGCACCGCGACCGCCGGAGCCGAGATCACGTTCGGCGGCATCGGCCCGGTTCGGGTCGTCATCGAGAGCGACGGCGGGGCGGTCGCGCTCGACGAGACCCTCGAGCTGTCGGTCGATCCGATGTTCGACGCCGACAGCCGCCGGTCGTCGGCGGTGCCGGTCGTGCCCGGCGACTACACGGCGCGCGTCTGGGCGATCGCGGGTGACGGCTCGCAGACCCAGCAGCGCGAGTACGCCTTCACGGTCGCCGAGACCGCCCCGTCCGCGGTGACCATGACCCAGAATCCCGAGAACGAGAACGCGATGGACCTCGTGTACGAGAACTCGACCGGCCAGGTCACGCAGGCGACCCTGCGCTACAAGATGTGCAACGGTCCGCTCGTCTTCGCCACCGTCTGGATCGACAAGCCGGTCATCACCGGCACGTTCGACCTGACCGCCATGACGGGCGTCGAGTTCCTGCTCGACGGCGAGGTGCTCGGCGCCTACGCGAACCACGGATCGGAACGGTGCGCCGGCGAGCCGAAGATCTCGAACGACTTCTGGGCGACCATGTCGGCGACGGATGCCACGTCGGCGCGAGCCCCTCATGCGGCAGAGGCCGCAGAAGCCGCCGAGACCCCGATCACGCTGACGTTCAGCAACCGGTACCCGGCGTACAGCCGCGGGTTCGACTTCTCGGTGGGCTACGGCTGGGACATCTACCAGGGCAGGTTCCACTGGGAGCAGGTGCCGCACGACCAGGTGCTCGAGCCCGGGCCCGTCGCGTCGCGAACCATCCAGGTCGAGGAGGATGCCGCGTTCTGGGTGCGCGCGAAGTACGAGGTCCTCTCGCCCGACATCCACATCTCGGCGCACCGCGTGATCTTCACGACGCCGGTCTCGCTGGCGCAGCTGGCCCCGGTCGAGGATGAGGAGCCGGGTGGGCCGACCGGTCCCGGCGACGGCGGGTCCGACGGCGGAGCGCCGGGATCGGGATCGCCCTCTGCGCCCGCAGCCGGCGGTGGCTCGGATCTCGCGCACACCGGCGTGGAACTGGGAGGTGCCCTCGCGCTCGCGGCGGTCGTCGTGGTGCTCGGCGGCATGCTGCTGGCATCCGGGATTCGTCGTCGCCGAGGAGGCCGCGCCTAGCCCGTCGTCCGCCGGAATCCCGTTCCCGCACCAGAGTCCCGAGCGCTCGGGATTCCACCGCGGGAACGGATTCCGCTGCGCGGGGACGGCCGGGCGGCCAAGGCGCGCGGGCCGCAGGGTTGACGAGTCGCCCCGGTCGGCGTACATTCACCCTCATGGGTGAATATCAGATGGACGCCGTGCTGAGCGCGGTGGCCGACTCGACGAGGCGGGCGATCCTCGACCGGCTGCTCGTCTCCGACGCGCGGGTCACCGAGGTCGCCAGCGCCTTCCCGATCTCGCTCAACTCGACGAGCAAGCACATCAAGGTGCTCGAGCGCGCCGAACTGGTGCAGCGCACGGTGCGGGGTCGCGACCACGTGCTCTCCCTCCGGGGTGAGGGGCTCGCCGAGGCCGTCGCGTGGATGYAGCGCTACCGCGAGTTCTGGGAGCAGCGGCTCGCCGCCCTCGAGGCGTTCGTGCTGCAGGAC
>NZ_JBFUCL010000147.1:0-8728 GCF_056405255.1 Agromyces sp. P1_H4
CACCGGTTCGGGCACCTCGGCGGCGAGTGCGTCCAGCGTGGGGATGCCGGGGATCAGCACGGGCGGCGGCGACGTGCGCTCGCGACCCTTCGCCTCGAGGAGGCGCGCGACGGCCRCAGCCGAGAACGCGTCGGCGGCGACGCCGTAGACCGTGTCAGTGGGGATCACCACGAGCTCGCCGCGTCCGATGGCGCCGCGCGCGAGGCGCATGCCGGTGAGCAGCTGGGAATCGACCGAACAGTCGTAGATGGCAGTCATGACCGCTCGATTCTAGACCAGCGGGCTTGCCGTCCTCGGGGCCCGGGCACCCGAGCCCGAGCGCGAGGTCGGCAGACGCGACGGATGCCGCGAACCKGGCGGCTCGCGGCATCCGTCGCCGCCTTCGGCGGTCGCCTTCAGCGACGCCCCGCCTTGCGGCGGAACAGCCACGCGCCCCACGCGGCGGAGCCGGCGATGATGACGGCGCACCAGCCGACGGCCCACCAGGCCGAGTCGCCCATCGGCGTGCCCATGAGCAGCGACCTGAGGGTCTCGATGATGGGCGTGATGGGCTGGTTCTCGGCGATCCATTGGAGCCACTCGGGCATGGTGTCGACCGGCACGAACGCGCTCGAGAGGTAGGGCAGGAAGAGCAGGATGAAGCCGTAGCCGCTCGCCGCGTCGGGGGTCGAGGCCGCGAGCCCGATCGCCGCGAACAGGTAGGTGATCGCGAGGATCCAGAGCGTCACGAGCGCGAACACGCCGACCCACTCGATCGGGGTCGCCGTCGGCCGGAAGCCCACGAGCAGCGCCACGAGGATCACGACCGCCGTCGCGACGAGGTTGCGGACGAGGCTGGCGACGACGTGGCCGGTGAGCACCGCGCCGCTGCGCAGCGGCATCGTGCGGAACCGGTCGATGATGCCGGTCGTCATGTCGTTCGCGACCGAGACGGCGGTCGAGGCCGACCCGAACCCCGCGCAGAGCAGGATGATGCCGGGCACGACGTAGTCGACGTAGCCGCCCGAGGGGTCGATGGCGTTGCCGAAGATGTACGTGAACAGCAGCATGAGCATGACCGGCAGGACGATCGCCATGGTCGCCGCCTCGACGTCGCGGATCGAGTGCCGGAGGCTGCGGCCGATGAACGTCGACTCGGCCGTGAAGGCGCCGATGCGCGGGCGGACGAGGTCCGACGATGCGGGGGTGCCGCTCGCGCGGCCGGGAGCGGCACTGGTGGTGGTGGTGGTGGTCATCGCGGTCACTTCGCTTCCATGAGCTCGGGAGACGCCGATGCGGCGTCACGATCGGTGAGGTCGAGGAACACGTCGTCGAGGCTCGGGCGGCGGATCGACACGGCGACCCCGTCGGCGGCCGCCGCGGGGCTGCGGTCGAGCTCGTCGAGGGCGGCGCGCAGGCCGTGCACGCTGCCGTCGGTGGGGAGTTCGAGCAGCAGCGTGCCGTCGGCATCGCGCAGCTCGACGACATCGCCGCCGATGCGGGCCTTCAGCTGTTCGGGCGTGCCCTCGGCGACGATCCGGCCGCGGTCGAGCACCGCGATGCGGTCGGCCAGGCGGTCGGCCTCCTCGAGGTACTGCGTGGTGAGGAAGACGGTGGTGCCCGCACCCGCGAGTGAGCGGATGACGCTCCACAGCTCCTGCCTGCTGCGGGTGTCGAGGCCCGTCGTCGGTTCGTCCAGGAAGAGCACGGCCGGCGCGACGACGAGGCTCAGGGCCAGGTCGAGTCGCCGCCGCATGCCGCCGGAGTACGTGCCGACCCGGCGGGCCGCGGCATCCGCGAGGTCGAATCGGTCGAGGAGCTCGCCCGCCCGGACCCGCGCCCGGCCGCGCGACAGACCCGAGAGTCGGCCCATCATGACGAGGTTCTCGGTGGCGGTGAGGACGCCGTCGACCGCAGCCGACTGCCCGGTGAGGCTGATGCGGCGCTTCACCTCCTCGGCGTCGGCGACGACATCGTGGCCCGCGACCGCGGCGGTGCCCGAATCGGGGGTCACGAGCGTCGTGAGGATGTTGATCGTGGTCGTCTTGCCCGCGCCGTTCGGCCCGAGCAGGGCGAACACGCTGCCGCTGGGGACCGTGAGGTCGAGCCCGGCGAGCACCTCGGTGCGACCGAAGCGCTTGCGCAATGCGCGTGCGTCGATGGCGAGTGTCATGTGCTGCTCCTTTCGTAGGTGTCCGGTGGCGTCTGCGTATGCCGCAAACTGTGTATGTAATCCACTGTTGTTTAAGTAATACACAGTTCTAGACTGTCGTCAACACCTGAGCGCCACGCTCGACGCACGAGAACGGGAGCCGATGCCCAACCCCACGCCGCCCGACGAGCAGCCCGACCCCGAGCTCCCCAGGGGCGTCGCGCTCGCCTGGGGCATCGCGGCCCACCCGCAGCGGGGGCCGAAGCGCGAGCTCTCCATCGAGCGCATCGTCGACGCGGCCATCGAGATCGCCGATGCCGAGGGGCTGGGAGCCGTCTCCATGAGCCGGGTCGCGACCTCCCTCGGCTTCACGACGATGTCGCTCTACCGGTACGTGACGAGCAAGGACGACCTGATCCTCCTCATGCAGGAGGCGGCGAGCACCATGCCGGTTCCCGACGACGAGGTCGAGCGCGCCTGGCGCGACGGCGTCACCGCGTGGGTGCTCGCCATCCGCGACGCGTATCGCGCCCACCCCTGGCTCGTCGACATCCCGGTGTCGGGCGCGCCCATCACGCCCAACAGCCTCACGATCGTCGACTGGTTCCTCCGCGAGGCGCGCGAGCTGCCCCTCAGCGACGGCGAGAAGATGTCGACCCTGCTGCTGCTCACGAGCTACGCGCGGGCGACGAGCGCCCAGGAGCGGGACATCCGCGCCGCCGCCGCGGCCTCGGACCCCGCCGAGGTGTCGGGCGAGCGGGCATTCGGCGCGCTCGTCGAACTCGTCACGCCCGAGCGATTCCCGTACCTCCAGCCGCTCCTCCTCGCGGGCGGCTACGTGGCCGAGCCGGGATCGGCAGCGGTCGAGGGCGACGACGACTTCGAGTTCGGCCTGCAGCGCATCCTCGACGGCATCGAGTTCCACGTCGGCCAAGTCCAAGCCGGGATCGCGCCACCCCGGCCTCCTTCGCCGGCTCCCGAGGTCGCCCTCCCCCGCGACCGGCAGGTGCGCGAGGCCGCGAAGGCCAGGCGCGAGGCGGAGAAGGCGCTGCGCGACGCCCGCAAGCGCGAGCGCGACGCGATCAAGCAGGCCCTCGACCGTGAGAAGCAGGCCGGTGAGCACGCCCGACGGGAACAGGCGGACCGAGACCGGCGCGAGCGCGAGCGGGCCGAGCGCGAACGGGAGCGACTCGACCGATCCAGGTGAGGCCGGGTCGGGTGCCGCCGCTCAGCGGATCGCGGTCGTCGCCCGGTCGCGCAGGGTGAGGTCGCGATGGTGCGCGACGGCGCGCCATCCGTCGCCCGAGAGGATGTCGGCGATCGCCGCGGACTGGTGCTCGGCGTGCTCGATCACGAGCAGGCCCCCAGGATGCAGCAGCTCGGCCGCGCGCCGGGAGAGCACGCGGACGACATCGAGCCCATCCTCGCCGCCGTAGAGCGCGGCCACCGGATCGTGCAGGTGCACTTCGGGGTCGACCGGGATCTCTGCGGCCGGCACGTAGGGCGGGTTGGAGATCACGACCGCCACCCGGCCGTCGAGCTCGGCCAGCGCCGTCGCGAGGTCGCCGAACACGAGCTCGAGGTTCGCGGCGCCCACCTCCTCGACATTCCGCCGCGTCCACGGAAACGCCTCCGGCGAGTTCTCGACCGCCCACACCCGCGCGTGCGGCACCTCGGTGGCCATCGAGAGTGCGACCGCCCCGCTCCCCGCGCCGAGGTCGACGGCGATGGGCTCGGGCTCCGCCGTCGCGCGCAGCGCGTCGATCGCCAGCTGCGCGACCTGCTCGGTCTCGGGCCGCGGCACGAAGACCCCCGGTCCGACGGCGAGCTCGAGCGAGCGGAACGCCGCACGCCCCGTGAGGTGCTGCAGCGGCTCCCTCGCCGCACGGCGCACGACCAGCGCCTCCAACGCCGCCGCCGCCTCGTCGTCGAGCAGGCCGCCCATCACGGCACGCGCCTGCACGCCGCCACGCGACAGCCCCAGCACGTGGCCGATGAGCAGGTCGGCGTCGACCTCGGGATCCGGAACGCCCGCCGCACCGAGGCGCGCCGCCGTCTGCCCACGAAGGGTCCTCACGTCGCGTTCGCCCTGCGGCGGCATCCGTTCATCCACGAAATGGAATGTAACGCACGTGACCGGGCGCGGGCGCCGCCGTAGGCTGAGCCGCGGCATCCGCCGTCGCTCGCACACCCGAGACGCACCGAGTTGCACCCCGAGAGGAAGCACCATGGCCCAGGTCTTCGACAACATCACCGAGGTCTTCGGTCGCACCCCGCTCGTGCGCCTGAACCGCGTGACCGACGGCGCAGCGGCGACCGTGCTCGCCAAGCTCGAGTTCTACAACCCCTCCGCGAGCGTCAAGGACCGCCTCGGCGTCGGCATCGTCGACGCGGCCGAGGCCTCGGGCGAGCTCCAGCCCGGCGGGACCATCGTCGAGGGCACCAGCGGCAACACCGGCATCGCGCTCGCCATGATCGGCGCCGCGCGCGGCTACCGTGTCGTCATCGCCATGCCCGAGACGATGTCGAAGGAGCGTCGCGCGCTCCTCCGCGCCTACGGCGCCGAGCTCGTGCTCACCCCCGGCGGCGAGGGCATGAAGGGCGCCGTCGCGCGGGCCGAGCAGATCGCCGCGGAGACGCCCGGCGCGGTGCTCGCCAAGCAGTTCGAGAACGTCGCGAACGTCGAGATCCACCGCCGCACGACGGCCGAGGAGGTCTGGAACGACACCGACGGCGACGTCGACATCTTCGTGTCGGGCATCGGCACGGGCGGCACCATCAGCGGCGTCGGGCAGGTGCTCAAGGAGCGCAAGCCCGAGGTGCGCATCGTGGGCGTCGAGCCCGCCGAGTCGCCGATCCTGAACGGCGGCCAGCCCGGCCCCCACAAGATCCAGGGCATCGGCGCGAACTTCGTGCCCGAGATCCTCGACCGCGACGTCTACGACGAGATCATCGACGTGAACATCGACCAGGCCGTCGCCACCGCCCGCCGCCTCGGCATCGAGGAGGGCATCCTGGGCGGCATCTCGTCGGGCGCGACGGTCTACGCCGCCGTCGAGCTCGCCAAGCGGCCCGAGAACGCCGGCAAGACCATCGTCGTGATCGTCGCGAGCTACGGCGAGCGCTACCTGTCCACGGTGCTGTACGAAGGTCTGCTTGACTGAGCGGGTGGGAATCCTCGCCAGCCTCCGGGAAGACATCGCCACCGCTCGCGCCCACGACCCCGCTTCACGGAGCGCCGCCGAGGTCGCGCTCGCGTACTCGGGCCTGCACGCCATCTGGGGCTACCGCCTCATGCACCGGCTGTGGGAGAGCGGCTTCCGGCTGCCCGCGCGGCTCGGCTCGCAGTTCGTGCGCTTCCTCACCGGGGTGGAGATCCACCCCGGCGCGCACATCGGCCGCCGCTTCTTCATCGACCACGGCATGGGCGTCGTGATCGGCGAGACCGCGATCGTCGGCGACGACGTGATGCTCTACCACGGCGTCACCCTGGGCGGGAAGGCGCCACGGGGCACGCCGCGCGGCGCGAAGCGGCATCCGACCCTCGAGGACGGCGTCACCGTGGGGGCGGGGGCGAAGGTGCTCGGCAACGTCACGATCGGCGCCTGGAGCGCCGTCGGCGCCAACGCCGTCGTCACGAAGGACGCCCCGGCCCACTCGCTCATCGTCGGCATCCCAGCGACGTTCAAGCCCCTCTCGCACGCCACGGCGGACGCCGCGCGCGGCGTGCACGACTGGCACATCTAGCGCGGTCGGTCGACGAGGCTCGTCGAGCCGGGAACGACGAAGGGGCGGATGCCGCGGCATCCACCCCTTCATCGACGCACGAGTGGCCCGGGGTCAGTCGTCGCCGAGCCCGGCGAGCTGCGCCTCCTCGTCGGCCTGGACAGCCGACTCGATGAGGGGATCGAGCGCGCCGTTCATGACCTGGTCGAGGTTGTAGGCCTTGTAGCCGGTGCGGTGATCGGCGATGCGGTTCTCGGGGAAGTTGTACGTGCGGATGCGCTCCGAGCGGTCCATCGAGCGGATCTGCGACTTGCGGGCATCGGATGCCGCGGCCGCCTGCTCCTCCTGCTGGCGCGCGAGCAGGCGCGCGCGCAGCACGCGCATCGCCGCCTCGCGGTTCTGCAGCTGGGACTTCTCGTTCTGCATCGACACGACGATCCCCGTCGGCAGGTGGGTGATGCGCACCGCGGAGTCCGTGGTGTTCACCGACTGGCCGCCGGGACCCGACGACCGGTACACGTCGATCTTCAGGTCGTTCTGGTTGATGTCGACCTCTTCGGGCTCGTCGACCTCGGGGAAGACGAGCACGCCGGTCGTCGACGTGTGGATGCGGCCCTGCGTCTCGGTGACGGGTACGCGCTGCACGCGGTGCACGCCGCCCTCGTACTTCAGGTGCGCCCACACACCCTGCGACGGGTCGGTGGCGTTCGACTTGATCGCGACCTGCACGTCCTTGTAGCCGCCGAGGTCGGACTCGTTCTGGTCGAGCAGCTCGATCTTCCAGCCCTTGGACTGCGCGTACTGCATGTACATGCGCAGCAGGTCGCCGGCGAAGAGGGCGCTCTCTGCGCCGCCCTCGCCGCCCTTGATCTCCATGATCACGTCGCGCCCGTCGTCGGGGTCGCGCGGGATCAGGAGCCGGCGCAGCTTCTCCTGCGCCGTGGCGAGGCCCTCCTCGAGGGAGGGCACCTCCTCGGCGAACGCGTCGTCCTCCTTGGCCAGCTCACGCGCCGCCTCGAGGTCGTCGCCCGCCTGCTGCCACGCGGTGTGCGCGGCCACGATGCGGCTGAGCTCGGCGTAGCGGCGGTTGACCTTCTTGGCGCGCGCGGCGTCGGCGTGCAGCGCCGGGTCGGCGAGCTCCTCCTGGAGCTCGCCGTGCTCGGCGAGCATGGCCTGGACGGACTCGAACACGCGGCCTACCGGTGGTCGGTCTCGTGCCCGTGCGAGTGAGCGGCGCCGTTGGCGACCGGCATCGACTTCTGCATGAGCATGAGGAACTCGACGTTCGACTGCGTCTCCTTGAGACGGCCGAGCACGGCCTCGAGCGCCGGCTGCTGGTCGAGGCCCGCGAGGGCGCGACGCAGCTTCCAGGTGATCTTGACCTCGTCGGGCGAGAGCAGCATCTCCTCGCGACGCGTCGACGAGGCGTTCACGTCGACGGCCGGGAAGATCCGCTTGTCGGCGAGCTGGCGCGAGAGGCGCAGCTCGGAGTTGCCGGTGCCCTTGAACTCCTCGAAGATCACCTCGTCCATCTTCGAGCCCGTCTCGACGAGCGCGGTGGCGAGGATCGTGAGCGAGCCGCCGTTCTCGATGTTGCGCGCCGCGCCGAAGAAGCGCTTCGGCGGGTACAGCGCCGAGGCGTCGACGCCGCCCGAGAGGATGCGACCGGATGCCGGTGCAGCGAGGTTGTACGCGCGGCCGAGGCGGGTGATCGAGTCGAGCAGCACGACCACGTCGTGGCCGAGCTCCACGAGGCGCTTCGCACGCTCGATGGCGAGCTCGGCGACCGTGGTGTGGTCTTCGGCCGGACGGTCGAAGGTGGAGGCGATGACCTCGCCCTTCACCGTGCGCTGCATGTCGGTGACCTCTTCGGGGCGCTCGTCGACGAGCACGACCATGAGGTGGACCTCGGGGTTGTTGATCGAGATCGCGTTGGCGATCTGCTGGAGCACGATCGTCTTGCCGGCCTTCGGCGGCGCGACGATGAGGCCGCGCTGGCCCTTGCCGATCGGCGCCACGAGGTCGATGATCCGCTGCGTGAGCTTCGTGGGCTCCGTCTCGAGGCGCAGGCGGTCCTGCGGGTAGAGCGGCGTGAGCTTCTGGAACTCGACGCGCGCCGCCGACTCCTCGGGGGTCTGCCCGTTGACCGAGTCGACCTTCACGAGCGCGTTGTACTTCTGGCGGCTGTTCGACTCGCCGTCGCGCGGCTGCTTGATCGAGCCGACGACCGCATCGCCCTTGCGCAGGTTGTACTTCTTCACCTGGCCGAGCGAGACGTAGACGTCGCTCGGGCCGGGGAGGTAGCCGGTGGTGCGCACGAACGCGTAGTTGTCGAGGACGTCGAGGATGCCCGCGATGGGGATCAGCACGTCGTCGTCGAGGATCTCGGGCTCGAGCTCGTCAGTCGCACCCTGCCCGCGACGCTTGCGGTCGCGGTACCGGTTGCGGCGGCCGCCCTCGCCGTCGAGCTGCTGCTGCTGTGCRTCGCGGGCCTGGCCCTGCGCCTGGCCCTGCTGGCCGCGGCCGTCGCCCTGCGCCTTGCCGGCGTCGGACTCGGGCTGGCGCTCGCGCACCGGCTTGCCCTGCTCGTCGCCCTTGCGGCCGGCGTCGCCGTTCTGGCGCTCGCCGCCCTGGCCGTTCTGGCGGCCCTGGCGCTCGTCGGACTTCTGCGCGTCGTCGCCGGAGCGCTCCGTGCGGTCGGCGCGCTCTCCGCCTCGGCGGCCGCGGTTGCGGCTGCGGCCCTGGCGGGGCTGGTCGCCGGAGGGCGCCTCGCCCTCGACCTCGGCGGACTGGGTGGCACGGGCGCCCTCGCCGGGCGGTCTCTKATACACATCTCCGAGCCCACGAGACTACCTTGGATCTCGTATGCCG
>NZ_JBFUCL010000148.1:0-8657 GCF_056405255.1 Agromyces sp. P1_H4
CCGCTAGGCCGACCAGTTGGTGCGCGGCACCGTCATCCTCCCGCACGGCACCGGCAAGACCGCCCGCGTCATCGTGTTCGCGACCGGCCCCGCGGCCGAGGCTGCGATCGCGGCGGGCGCCGACGAGGTCGGCGGCGCCGAGCTCATCGAGAAGGTCGCCGGCGGCTACACGTCGTTCGACGCGGCCGTCTCGACGCCCGAGCTCATGGGCCAGGTCGGCCGTCTCGGCAAGGTGCTCGGCCCCCGTGGCCTCATGCCCAACCCGAAGACCGGCACCGTGACCCCCAACCCCGCGAAGGCGGTCGAGGAGATCAAGGGCGGCAAGATCGAGTTCCGCGTCGACAAGCACGCCAACGTGCACTTCGTCGTGGGCAAGGCCTCGTTCTCGAACGAGCAGCTCGAGGAGAACGCCAAGGCCGCCCTCGAAGAGGTCGTGCGCCTCAAGCCGTCGAGCGCCAAGGGCCGCTACATCCAGAAGGGTGCCGTGTCGACCACGTTCGGCCCCGGCATCCCGCTGGACGTCAACGCCATCTGAGTCGCCTGACTCGTCACGAAGGGCCCGCCGGTGCATCCGGCGGGCCCTTCGTCGTTCGCGCTGACCCGCTCGGGTCGATCCACGACGGACGCCGGGGCGCTGGACCCGACGGCGATCACGCCGCCGGCTCGAAGCGCAGATCGACGACCGAGCGGGACGAATCGAGGTGGCGCAGGGGAACCGCCGCAGCGCCGGGCGCATCGTAGAGTCGCACGCCGTCTCCCAGGAGCACCGGCGCAAGGTGGAGGTCGAATTCGTCGAGCATGCCAAGTTCGAGGGCCTGTCTGCCGATGCCGGGTGAGAAGATCTCGACGTTCTTGCCTCCCGCGGCCGCTCGAGCCTGCTCGATGGCGGTGGCGAGGTCGTCGACATAGCTCACACCGTCAGCGGGCCGGCCGTCCGCCGGGTGGTGGGTGAGCACGAACACCGGGCCCGCCCACGCGCCCCCGTATGGGCGATGCGCACTGATCGCCTCATCCCATCCGCGCCGACCAGCGATGATCGCGCCCGTCGAGGCGACGTAGCGATCGATGAGCCCCGGCGGCACGCTGATGCCGGCCAGCCACGACATGTCGTGCCCTCGCCCTGCGACGAATCCATCCAGCGACATCGTGAAGTGGCAGACGATCCTGCTCATGTTGAATCCCCGTTCCAAAGTGATTGCGATTTGCAATCGGAACGTACCAGAAGTGATTGCGATCTACAATCATTTAGAAGTCGCGAGGAGGTGCGGATGAGAGGCTCGCCCCGGTCGGGCTGCCCCATCAATGCGGCCGTCGAAGTGCTCGGCGATCCGTGGGTGATGCTCATCCTGCGCGACATGGTGTTCGGTCGCCGCCGACGCTTCCGAGAGCTGCTCAACGGCTCCATCGAGGGGATCGCCTCCAATATCCTGAGCGCCCGGCTCAAGCGCCTGGTCGCCGTTGGGCTGCTCTCCCAGGAGCAGTCGGCGCGAGGACAACGCGCCGCCTACTCGCTCACCGAGGCGGGTATCGACGCGGTCCCGGTGATGGTCGCCCTGGGCACTTGGGGGCTGGCACACAGCCAGGGTGAGGCCGCGCTGCGGGCTCGGGCCGAGATGCTGCGCGATGGTGGGCCCGAGGTCATCGCGCAGTTCATGGAGGAGTTGCGCGAGGAGCACCTCGGAGTGCCGCTGGGCGATCCCGGTCGGGAACGGATCGGCGAGCAATTGGCCGAGGTCCGGTCCGATACGGCGTGAGGTCTTCGACGCGCCGCCCAGCGCTCAGGCGAGGGCCGTGGATCCGAGTCCGGCGCAGATCAGCTCGGCGAGCGCCCGGAGGTCGATCCCCGGCTCGTCCGCGCGAGGCTCTTCGGCTTCGGTCGCGGCGTCGGCTTCAGCCGGATCCAGGTGGCCGGCCAGCACCCGGTTCGTGAGGATGGCCACCCAGGCCGCGGCCGCCGCACGCAGCCGGCGAGCCGCGATCGGGCGGCGCATGCTGCCGCGCAGCACGCGTTCGACGACAGCCTGGACCTGCCCGTGGTGCTCCCGCAGGCCGGCCCCGACCTCGGGGTGGGTGCGATGCTCGCGCCAGATGATGACGCGCAGCACCGGCGATTCGGCCTGGATCTCGCTGAGCCGGTCCGCCAGGTTGAGCAGGGCTCCCACAGGGTCGCCCGGCTCGATCAGCGCGTCAGCGTCGAGCGGCTCGGGGTCGAGCCGCTCCGCCACGAGCGCCCGCAACAGGTCGGGTTTGGAGGGGAAGTAGTAGAAGAGCAGCCMCTTCGGGACCGCGGMGACCTCGGCGATGCTCGAGGTGGGCGTGGCGTCGAAGCCGCGCTCGGCGAACAGCCCCTCGGCGGCGTCGAGGATGCGGACACGGGCCCCGTGATGCGCGTTCACCCGCGGGCTCCGAACGGGAAGGGGGGACGGCGGGATCGGCCGCCGCCCCCGGGGGTCGAGCGGGTCAATGGGGGATCGCGTCGTGGTGCGCCTGCATGCTCGGCCTGATGGCGAGTGCTGCGGCCACCACGGCGACCGCTCCACAGATCCACGACAACCACGCGGCGCCGAACGTCGTCGCGTCGGCGTAGCCGCCGATCCACGGTGAGATGATCAGCAGAAGACCCAGAGCGCCCTGCACGTACTCCATGGCGACGAGGCCCGGGTAGGCGAGATTCACGACGCCCGAGATGATGAGCAGCACGCCGAGCGTGACCATCATCGCGACCGAAGCGCCCATGGCCGGCACGAACATCGTCGACAGCGCGGCGACGAGACCGGCGGCGATGGCCACCCAGTCTTCCCATCGCGTCCATTTCTTCATGGCAACCAACCTCCTCGGAGACGGTGGCTCCCGATCCGGGGGTCATCTCAACGGTAGAACTGATTGACCGCCCGGTCAAGATCGGCGGACACGAAGGGTCCGCCGGTGCGTCCGGCGGGCCCTTCGTCGCTCGCGCTCGCGGTCAGTCGGGCTCGTCGCCGAGGTCGATCTCCTCGCCGGCCAGGTCGTTCTCGGCGTAGATCGGCTCCTGCTCGTGCGGCGAACCGCCGGTGGGTCCGTCGTTGCCGTCGCCGGCACCCGGCCAGACCGTCTCGCCCGCCACGGCGTCGTTCACGACGGTCTCCTGCGCGAGCTCCCGCTCCTCGATCTCGAGGTCGTCGTCGAGGCCGAATCCCTCGTTGCGGTCGGTCATGATGCTCCTCCCTCGCCGCGTGCCCGCGGCATCCGTCGCGTCAAGTCAACGCGTCGACGCGTGCCGAGTGAAGGCATTGACAGGGTGCGCCTCAGCCGATGACCTCAGCCGATGACCCGGAACCCGGGCTCGCCGAGCGGCTCGGCGTCGGCGACCTCGATCCGCTCCACTCGCGCGCCGCGCGGTCCGGTCGCGAGCCAGTCGAGCATGGCCTGCACGGCTGCGTCGTCACCCTCGACCTCGGCTTCGACGGACCCGTCGGGCCGGTTGCGGATCCAGCCCGTGGCGCCGCGGCGTTCCGCCTCGAGTCGCGCCGAGTACCGGAACCCGACGCCCTGCACGCTCCCGTGCACCACGACGCGCCGACGCAACATCCGCCCAGCGTACGCCGGGTGTTCGCGCGTCTGGAATGATCAGTGCAGGGTGATCCAGCGAAAGGGGCTCCGTGATGCAGGGCACCACACTCGAACGTGTCGTCGCGGCGCTGGAGGGCACCGGCTTCGAGCACGGGGTGATCGCCGCGGCGCCCTATCGCCGGCTCGCCACCGTCTGCGCGGCGATCGACGCCGAGCTCGACGGGGCCCCGCGCGAGTTCACCGAGCAGGAGCGCCAGGAGCAGGCGCGTCTCGTCGCGAGCGCGCAGGCCTGGGCCGCGCACGTGGCCGACGGCGGCGTGCTCACGTCGAGCGACGGCACGACGCTGGCAGGGCTCCTCCGCAATCTCGCCGACGTGGTCAGCGCGATCGGCGCGCGCTCCAACTGAACCCGCGCAGCCCGCACCTCGCCATGCGGTCGCGTGCCCGGGCGTAGCATGGCCGCCATGGGGGAGCTGAGCGACTACATCGCAGGACTCGAGGCGCCCGACCGCGACCTCATCGAGCGCATTCGGGCGCGGGCCATGTCGCTGGTGCCCGAAGCCGCCGAGGGCGTCAGCTACGGCATGCCCGCCCTGCGATACCGCGACTCGCCGCTCGTGAGCGTGATGTCGGCCAAGGGCCACATCGGGCTCTACCCCTTCAGCCCGGCGGTCGTGACGGCGGTCTCGGGCGAGCTCGACGGGTACTCGTGGTCGAAGGGCACGATCCGGTTCACGCCCGAGCACCCACTGCCCGACTCGCTCGTCGACCGGGTCATCCTGCTGCGACGCGACGAGATCGACGCCGCGAAGAAGCGCTGAGCGCCGAGCGCAGCGCCGGCGGCCAGCACCCGAGCAGAGCGCCAGAACGACGGATGCCCCGCGGTCGGCCGGCCACGGGGCATCCGCTGCATTCGCCCGGGGTCAGCCGATGCGGATCAGCTTCTTGTTGACGAACTCGTCGGCGCCGAGGCGGCCCATCTCGCGGCCGGTGCCCGAGCGCTTGACGCCGCCGAACGGCAGCTCGGCGCCGTCGGCGAGCACGACATTGACGAAGACCATGCCGGCCTCGATGCCGTCGGCGACGCGCAGCGCCTGCTCCTGGTCGGTCGTGTAGACGTAGGAGCCCAGGCCGAACGGGATGTCGTTCGCGATGCGCACGGCCTCGTCCTCGTCCTTCGCGCGATACACCTGCGCGACCGGGCCGAAGAACTCCTCCTTCGACGCGGGGTTGTCGGACGTGACATCCGTCAGCACCGTCGTCTGGAAGAAGGCGCCGTCTCGGGTGCCGCCGTGCACGAGCGTCGCCCCGTGCTCGACCGCGCGCTGCACCTGCTCGTCGAGGCCCTCGGCGGCCTTCAGCGACGAGAGCGGGCCGAGCGCGGTCTCGGACGAGGTCGGGTCGCCGGTCTCGACCTCGGCGAGCTTGGCCGTGAACTTCTCGAGGAACGGTTCGTACAGCTCGTCGGCGACGATGAAGCGCTTCGCGGCGTTGCACGACTGGCCGTTGTTGTCGAGGCGGGCGTCGACCGCGTTCTGCACGGTCGCGTCGAGGTCGTCGGTCGACAACAGGATGAAGGGGTCGGAACCGCCGAGCTCGAGCACGACCTTCTTCAGGTGCCGGCCCGCGATCTCGGCGACCGCGGCACCCGCGCGCTCGGAGCCGGTGAGCGAGACGCCCTGCACGCGGGGATCGGCGATGACCTGCTCGATCTGGTCGTGGGAGGCGTAGACGTTCACGTAGGCGCCGGCCGGGAAGCCCGCGTCGCGGAAGATCTGCTCGATCGCCGCGGCGGACTCGGGGCACTGCTCCGCGTGCTTCAGCACGATCGTGTTGCCGATGATGAGGTTGGGGCCGGCGAAGCGGGCCACCTGGTAGTAGGGGAAGTTCCACGGCATGATGCCGAGCAGCACGCCCAGCGACGAGCGGCGGATGATCGCCGAGCCCTCGCCGGCAAGCAGCTGCACGGGCTCGTCCTTCAGGAACTCGCCGGCGTGGTCGGCGTAGTACTCGTAGATCGCACCGGCGAAGTCGACCTCGGCGAGGGCCTGCTCGATGGGCTTGCCCATCTCGCGCACGGCGATCTCGCCGAGCTCCTGGCGGCGTTCGACGTGCAGCTCGCCGACCTGGCGCACGAGGGCGGCACGGTCGGCGACCGACGTGGACTTCGACCACGTTCGGTGCGCCTCGTCGGCAGCGGCGATGGCGGACTCGAGCTCGGCATCGGTGATCGTCGGGAAGGACCTGACCGTCTCACCGGTTGCCGGATTGACCACGGCGTAACTCATGGGACTCCTCTGTCGATGGTGCACGGGGACACGCCAACCGGTCGGCGACGACGGTGCACACCTGCGACAAGCCTATGTCGCGCCGCACCGGGTGGGAATCGACGCGATGGCGGATCCGCGGCATCCGCTGGACGGCGTGTACAGCCCGCGCGCATCCGCCGCTGGGTATCGTGGCCGGTGGTCGAGCCGAGGAGGGCGACATGGCACACGGCGTGCTCGGCGGCGTTCGCGTCGCCGACTTCTCCCGCGTCCTCGCCGGCCCGTACGCCACCATGACACTCGCCGACTTCGGCGCCGACGTCGTGAAGGTCGAGCCGCCGGCGGGCGACGAGACCCGGCACTGGCATCCGCCCGTCGACGCCCAGGGGCGATCGACCTACTTCGGCAGCGTGAACCGCAACAAGCGATCGGTGGTGCTCGACCTGACGGATGCCGCGGGCCTCGCCGAGGCGCGCCGGCTCGCCACGACCGCCGACGTCGTGGTGGAGAACTTCCGCCCCGGCGTGATGGGCCGGTTCGGCCTCGGCTACGACGACGTGCGCGCCACGAATCCCCGAGTCGTGTACTGCTCGATCACGGGGTTCGGCACGGGCGACGGCGCCGCGCTCGCCGGCTACGACCTGCTCGTGCAGGCGCTCGGCGGGCTCATGAGCCTCACCGGCGAGCCCGACGGCGAACCCGCGAAGGTCGGCGTCGCCGTGGTCGACGTGCTCACGGGGCAGAACGCCGTCGCCGGCATCCTGCTCGCCCTGCGCGAGCGCGATCGCACCGGGCTCGGCCAGCACGTCGAGGTGAACCTCCTCCAGAGCCTGCTCGCCGGGCTCGTGAACCAGGCCGGGTCCACGCTCGCGACCGGACTGCCGCCCCAGCGGCTCGGCAACCGCCACCCGAGCATCGCCCCCTACGCCGTGTTCCCCGCCGCCGACCGCGACCTCGTGATCGCCGTCGGCAACGACCGGCAGTTCCGCGCCCTCGCGTGGCTGCTCGGCACCCCCGCCCTCGCCGACGACCCCCGGTACGCCGAGAACTCCGCCCGCGTCGCGCACCGCGACCACCTGCATGCCGAGCTCGAGGCCGTGCTCGGGACGGCTCCGGCCGCGGAGTGGGTGGAGCGCTGCCGCGGCGCCGGCGTGCCCGCCGGGCTCGTGAACGACGTCGCCGAGGCCTTCTCGTTCGCGGAATCGCTCGGGCTCGAGGCCGTCGCGTCCATCGGCGAAGCGGATGCCGCGCACCGCTCGGTCGCGAACCCGATCGGCCTCGGCGCATCCGCTCCTCGATACCTCACCCCGCCGCCCGCACTCGGGGCCCATGACGGGGCCGACTGGCTCGACGCCCACGACCGAACGAAGGACCCCGCATGACCCCGACCGCCCCGCGCATCGACGCCGTGTTCGACCTCGACGCGCTGCTCACCGACGACGAGCTGGCGTGGCGCGACCGTGCCCGCGCGTTCGCCCAGGAGCGCATCCTGCCCGTGATCGAGGCGGACTTCGAGGCCAAGCACTTCCGGCAGGAGCTCGTGCGCGAGCTCGGCGAGCTCGGCTTCCTCGGCATGCACCTCACGGGCTACGGATGCGCCGGCGCGGGCGCCGTGGCGTACGGCCTCGTGTGCCTCGAGCTCGAGGCCGCCGACAGCGGCTGGCGCACGTTCGTGTCGGTGCAGGGCTCGCTGGCGATGAGCGCCATCCACACGTACGGCTCCGAGGCGCAGAAGGAGCGGTGGCTGCCCGGTATGGCCGCGGGCGAGCTGGTCGGATGCTTCGCGCTGACCGAGCCACAGGGCGGCAGCGATCCCGCCGCCATGACCACGGTCGCGCGGCGCGAGGGCGAGGAGTGGGTGCTCGACGGCGCCAAGCGCTGGATCGGCCTCGCGTCGCTCGCCGACGTCGCCGTGGTCTGGGCGCGCGTCGACGACCCGGCGGGGGAGTTCGGGGCGGGCGCGAGCGCCGTGCGGGGATTCCTCGTGCCGACGTCCACCGCCGGGTTCACCGCCACGCCCATCGACGGCAAGCTCTCGATGCGGGCGTCGGTGCAGTGCGACGTGTCGCTCGACGGGGTGCGCCTGCCGGCGGAGGCCATGCTGCCCGGGGCATCCGGACTCTCGGGGCCGTTCGGCTGCCTCAACGAGGCCCGCTACGGGATCGTCTGGGGCGCGATGGGCGCAGCGCGGTCGTGCCTCGAGGCGGCACTCGACCGTTCGGTGAGCCGAGAGGTGTTCGGCCGGCCGATCGGCGCGAACCAGCTCACCCAGGCCAAGCTCGCCGACATGTTCGTCGAGGTCGAGAAGGGCATCCTGCTCGCCCTGCACCTCGGCCGGCTCAAGGAGCGCGGCGCACTCACGCCGGCGCAGATCAGCGTCGGCAAGCTGAACAGTGTGCGCGAGGCCCTCGAGATCGCCCACCAGGCCAGGTCGATCCTCGCGGGCGACGGCATCACCGATGCGTTCCCCGTGATGCGGCACGCCGCGAACCTCGAGTCGGTGCGCACCTACGAGGGCACCGACGAGATCCACCAGCTCGTGCTGGGCCGGGCCCTGACCGGACTCGCCGCGTTCTAGGCGGGCATCGTCCGCCGCCGGATCCGGAACCGCCGGATTCGGAACCAGGCGGAAGACGGGGTAGAAATGACAGGCCCGGCGACGAAGCCGGGAAACGAACCAAGGAGAACCCGATGAAGGCAACGGAGCCTCGTCTCACCCGAGCCGTCGTGGAGTGGACCGGCTGGGGCACCACCCCCGAGCCCGCCCGCGACGACGCCCGCGTCATCGCGCGATTCGGCCACGCGGCCGGACCGGCGCTCGCCAAGGCCGCCCGCCGGCTC